>NZ_JBMNDS010000034.1:0-96229 GCF_052543295.1 Streptomyces sp. SAS_270 | reverse complement strand
CGCTGGCGGTCGGGCCCCCGCCGGGCACCAGGCCGGCGGACAGCCTCCCGCCGGACAGACCTTCGGCGCACCGCCCGCTCCGGCCACCCGTGTGGACGGCCCGCCCCCGCCCGTCGCCTTCCCTGCCACCGTGCCGCCGCCCACGATGGCGCCGCCGCCCGCTCCGCCCATGCCGCCCGCGGCCCCTCCGGTGCCGGTCCGGCTGTCCAAGGTGACGCTCACCAAGGAAGCCCCCTCGGTCTCGCTCACCAAGCAGGGCGGCACCTCGGGCGGCATGCGCGTGAACCTCAACTGGGAGGTCCGCAAGCAGTTCTCGGGGTGGGGCAGCAAGCGGGGCCGGGCCGTCGCGAACCACTCGGATCTCGACCTCGACCTGTGCGCCCTGTACGAGCTGTCCGACGGCCGCAAGGGCGTCGTCCAGGCGCTCGGCAACGCCTTCGGGGCGCTGCACCAGCCGCCGTTCATCCAGCTCGACGGGGATGACCGCACGGGTGCCGTGGCCAGTGGCGAGAACCTGACCATCAACCTCGACCACAAGCAGGACTTCCGGCGCATCCTCATCTTCGTGACCATCTACGAAGGCGCTCGGTCGTTCGCCGACCTGCATGCCACGGTCACCCTCCAGCCGATGAACGGCGCACCGATCGACTTCTCGCTCGACGAGTGCACCGTGCCCTCCACCGTCTGCGCCCTCGCCCTCATCACCGGCAACGGCAACGACCTGATCGTCCAGCGCGAGGCCCGCTACCTGGTCCCCGAACGAGGCGTCAGCCCGCAGCGCACCCTCGACTACGCCTACGGGTGGGGCATGAACTGGACCCCGGGCAGGAAGTGACCGCTCACCGCTCGTCGAGGGCGGTGTCGGGACGTGCGTAGGTGCGGCCCTTCCAGGCCGCACCGTGCCCCCTGTAGTGCTGCACCGCGGAATCGACCGTCATGAGGAGGTACAGGAAGGCGGTGGCCGGCAGCAGCGGCGCGAGCCACAGGGGCAGCCGGTAGTAGCGGAGCATCGGCAGGTACGTCGCGGTCATGACCAGCCATGCGAGGCCCCCGGCGACCGCCGCCGCCCCGCTGCCCGCCGCGAGGCCCACGACCAGCGTCACCGGCGGCACGAGGTACACCAGCGCGAGCCCCAGCACCGTTCCCGCGAGCAGCAGCGGACTGTGCCGCAGCTGGGCGTACGCGCTGCGCGAGACCATGCGCCACAGGTCGTGCAGCCGTGGATACGGGCGCACGCTGTCCACCCGCTCGGCGAGTCCCAGCCAGATGTGGCCCCCGGTCCCCTTGACCGCACGCGCCAGCGCCACGTCGTCGATGACGGCGTGCCGGATCGCGTCCGGGATCCTCGCCCGCTCGGCCGCCTCCGTGCGCAGCAGCACGCAGCCGCCCGCCGCGGCCGCCGTCCGCCCGCCCCGCACGGCGATCCAGCGGAACGGGTAGAGCTGCGCGAAGAAGTAGACGAAGGCGGGCACGACGAGCCGCTCCCACACGCTCTCCACGCGCAGCCGGGCCATCTGCGAGACGAGGTCGAAGCCGCCGGTGCGCGCCGCCGCCACCAACTCCCGCAGACTGTCCGGGGCATGAGCGATGTCGGCGTCCGTGAGCAGCAGGAATTCGGGTTCACGCGTGCGTGCCAGGGCGATTCCGTGCCGTACGGCCCACAACTTGCCGGTCCAGCCCGCGGGCGGCTCACCGGGCGAGTCCACGGTGAGCGGCAGCCCGCCGTGCCTGCGCGCCAGGTCGAGCGCCAGCTGCCCGGTGCCGTCCGAACTGCCGTCGTCGACGAGGAAGACCTCGGCCTGCCCCGGATAGTCCTGGGCGAGCAGCGACGGCAGGCTGTGCGGCAGTACGGCGGCCTCGTCCCGTGCCGGTACGACGACGCACACGGACGGCCAGGTGTCCTGCTCGCGGCGCGGTGGCAGCCGTAGATCCGTACGCCAGAAGAAGCCCTGGCCCAGCAGCAGCCAGACCCAGGCGGCCAGTGATCCGACGGCGGTCCACACAATGGCGCTCACCCGCCGCAGTCTGCCCCACGGCGGCGGCCCGTTGAGGCGGATCGTCTATGGTGACCGGGTGAAGATCGCACTGATGGACTCCGGAATCGGACTGCTCGCGGCAGCCACCGCGGTTCGCCGCCTACGGCCCGACGCCGATCTCATTCTCTCCTCGGACCCCGACACCCTGCCCTGGGGACCGCGCACCCCCGAGGACGTGACCGGGCTCTCGCTCGCGATCGCGGAGGCAGCGGCCCTGCACCGGCCCGAGGCGCTGATCGTGGCCTGCAACACGGCGTCCGTGCACGCCCTGCCCGCGCTGCGGGCCCGCTTCGAACCCGATCTCCCGGTCATCGGCACGGTTCCGGCGATCAAGCCGGCCGCCTCGGGAGGCGGCCCCGTCGCGATCTGGGCGACGCCCGCCACCACCGGAAGCCCCTACCAGCGCGGTCTGATCCGGGAGTTCGCCGACGGCGTGGCCGTCACCGAGGTGCCCTGTCCCGGGCTCGCCGACGCCGTGCAGTACGCGGACGAGGCGGCCATCGACGCCGCAGTCGCCGCCGCCGCGGCGCTCACCCCGCCGGATGTAAGGGCCGTCGTCCTGGGCTGCACCCATTACGAGCTGGTCGCCGACCGGATCCGCGCGGCCGTCCAGCAGCCCGGCCTCCCGCCGCTCGTCCTGCACGGCTCCGCCGGCGCGGTAGCCGCCCAGGCACTGCGCCGGATCGGCGAGCGCCCGGCCCCCGAGGCCCCCGCCGACGGCTCCCTCACGGTGCTTCTCGGCGGTCAGCCGGCCGCCTTGCCCGCGAGCGCCCTGATGTACGTGGAAGGCCGCCAACTCCAGGCCGTCACTCCCGTCCGCTGACCGCGGGTCACCGGGCGGGCGCACACCGCGCACACCGTAGGGAAAGGCGCCCGCCTGGAGCAGTTACGCTCTGCAAGGCGGTGCCCGCGGTGCGGAACCTGAGTAGTCTCGTACGCATGAGGGACCACCACCCCCACAGCGAGGACAGTGCGCACTCCGACGTCTGGACCGGCCGCGCCACCAACCGCGTCCAGTGGCTGCCGGCGCTGGCCGGCGCCGCCTGCCTGGCGCTGGGTATCGAGCTGGCCGTCGACTCCGCGTGGACGTCGGGTGTCGCCGCGCTCGCCATGTCCGTCGTCGGGTGCATCGCCGCGGGACTGCTCGTCCTGTTCGGCACGCTCGCCTTCGTGCATGTCGCCGTGAAGGTCGACGAGGACTCCCTCGAAGTGCGCTGCGGCCACATGGGGCTGCCGCGTCGCCGCATCCCCCTCTCGCACGTCGTCGGCGCCGACTTCGCGCCCCGGGTCACCCCACGGCAGTGGGGCGGCTGGGGCTACCGCTGGCGGCCCGACAAGGGGACTGCCGTCATCGTCCGGCGCGGCGAGGGCGTGGTGCTCCGCCTCGGGGACGGGCACACCTTCACGATCACGGTGGACAACGCGGAAGCGGCCGTGCGGATCATCCGTGCCCGCCTGCGGCCGACCACGTCCGGCGTGACCCGCTGACCTCAGGCCTCGTGCGGCCCTGCCCCCCTGCGGGGCGTCATTGCTCCAGCCGTTTGTCGCGGGGTCGCTCGTCCCTGCCCGCATCGCCCACCGGGGCCTCGTCGACCAGCGGTCGCGCCGTCGCGAACCCCGCGAGCAGGCCCGCACCCGCCGTCACCGTCGTGAAGCTCAGCGCATTGCCGACCATCGCGGCAGCGGCCAGCGCCGTCAGTGCCGCGCCCGCCGTCAGCGCGATCGGCGTGGGACGCGGAGTACGCCACAGCGCGTACAGGACCCAGCAGAACACCGTGGCGAGCAGGACCACCCCGACCAGACCCTGCTCGGCCGCCTGCTGCAGCGGTGCCGAATGCGGTTTGCCGTCGGGTGTCACGGACTGCGTGGCTGTCGGACTGAGTTCTCCGAAGCGGCCGGGTCCGGCGCCCAGCGCGGGCTCCTGACGGGCCAGGCGCAGCGCGTCGCGCCACAGCAGCACCCGGTGCTCGGTGAGCTGGCCCTCCAGGGACACGCTCAGACCGTCCGGGAGTACGTTCTCGGCCACGGCCCAGCTCGCACCGGCCACCAGGGCCGCGGCGAGCGCCAGGCCTGTCAGGCCCAGGACGCGGTGGTGCATGCGGTCCGCGGCGAGCGAGCACAGCAGCACCCCGGCGCACAGCGCGAAACCCGTGGTGGAGCCCAGCAGCGCCGCGGTCGCGGTGATCGCGGCGGCCAGCAGCCGCAGCGCGAGACGCAGCACCGGCGGCCCTGCCGCCCAGGCCCCGCAGCAGGCGGCTCCCGCGGACAGGGCCAGCAGCGCGGCCGTGGCCCCGTTGTGCCCGAGCGGCGAGGTGATCTGCGGGCCTGGCGTGGTGTGCGGAGCGGCGAGTGCCAGGCCGAGACCGGCGAGCGCTCCGGCACCGGGGGCGGCGACCGGCAGCAGCGCGCCGCTGATCCGGCCAGCGGCGTACCCGGCGGCGACGGCCAGCACCGCCAGGAGCATGCCCTCGGGCCGGCCGTCGTGCGCGGCCGCCGTGATCAACGACCAGACCGCGCACGCCGCGAGCACGGCGACGCCCGCGGCGTCAGCCATATTGCGTCTCTCGCTCGCGGCCGTCGTACCGGCCGCGGACGTCGTCCCCGTCGACCCCACTCCGTCGCCCCCCGACTTGCTGACGGGCCCCGACCGCCGTGGCCGTATCCGGCCGCACGTCAGAGGCTCGGGCACACGGTAACGGGTGATGCGCCGGTTTGTGGATGAGTTGCGCAGGAACGTTGCAGCAGCCGACCACCGAGGACGCGGTCCTTCCCGGTGCCGACGTCCCTCTCGAGGGGGCACAGCACCGCTCCCAGCAGCCGGTTTCTCACCGAGCCTTGTCCTACCGCGCTGTCGGTGCCCAGGTCACGCGCCGTACACTCCCCGAGTGACCGCCACAGCAACCTCCGTAGACGAGCCGGAACAGCTCGAACCCCAGGCCGCGCCCGTTTCGCGTGGGGCCAGACTGGCGCGACGGCTCGTTCCGGCCGCCGCCGCGGCGCTGTCCGGAGTGCTGCTGTACGTCAGCTTCCCGCCGCGCACCCTGTGGTGGCTCGCCCTCCCGGCCTTCGCCGTCTTCGGCTGGTCGCTGCGCGGCCGCACCTGGAAGGCCGGCCTCGGGCTCGGCTATCTCTTCGGGCTCGGCTTCCTGCTGCCGCTGCTCGTGTGGACCGGTGTCGAGGTCGGCTCAGGGCCGTGGTTGGCGCTGGTCGCCGTGGAGGCGGTCTACGTCGCTCTCGTCGGCGCGGGCATCACCCTTGTCTCGCGGCTGCCCGCGTGGCCGGTGTGGGCGGCGGCCGTGTGGATCGCGGGCGAAGCGGCACGCGCGCGTGCGCCCTTCGGGGGGTTCCCCTGGGGAAAGATCGCCTTCGGCCAGGCGGACGGCGTCTTCCTGCCGCTCGCCGCGGTGGGTGGAACTCCCGTGCTGGGCTTCGCCGTCGTGCTCTGCGGGTTCGGGCTGTACGAGATCGTCCGCCAGGTCGTCGACGGCCGCAGCACCCGTGCCGTGCACCGCGGAGCCGCCGCGGCAGCGCTGCTCAGCGTGGCCCTTCCCGTCGTGGGGGCGCTCGCCGCGCGCACCCTGGTGAGCGACAAGGCCGAGAACGGGACGGCGACCGTCGCGGTCATCCAGGGCAACGTGCCGCGCGCGGGACTCGACTTCAACTCCCAGCGCCGCGCCGTGCTCGACTACCACGCACGGGAGACCGAGCGGCTCGCCGCCAAGGTCAAGGCGGGCCGGATCGCGCAGCCCGACTTCGTCCTGTGGCCGGAGAACTCCTCCGACATCGACCCCTTCACCAACCCCGACGCGGCCGCCGTGATCGAGGGTGCGGCCCGGGCGATCGGCGCGCCCCTCTCGGTCGGCGGGGTCGTCGAGCGGGACGGCAAGCTCTACAACGAGCAGATCCTGTGGGACCCGGATAAGGGCGCCGTCGACACCTATGACAAGCGGCAGGTCCAGCCGTTCGGCGAGTACCTTCCGCTGCGCTCCCTCCTCGGCGCCATCAACAAGAACTGGACCACCATGGTGCGCCAGGACTTCAGCCGTGGCACCAAGGCGGGCGTGTTCACCATGGCGGGCACCAAGGTCGGTCTCGCGACCTGCTACGAGGCGGCCTTCGACTGGGCCGTGCGCGACACCGTCACCGACGGCGCACAACTGATCTCCGTGCCCAGCAACAACGCGACGTTCGACCGCAGCGAGATGACCTACCAGCAGCTCGCCATGTCCCGTATCCGCGCCGTGGAGCACAGCCGCACCGTCACGGTGCCGGTCACCAGCGGCGTCAGCGCCGTGATCATGCCCGACGGGAAGATCACGCAGAAGACCGGGATGTTCGTCGCGGACTCGCTCGTGCAGAAGGTGCCGCTGCGCTCCTCCGAGACGCCCGCGACGCGCCTCGGGGTGCTGCCCGAGATGCTTCTCGTGCTGGTCGCGGTCGGCGGGCTCGGGTGGGCCGGGACCGTCGTGGTCCGCGCTCGGCGAGGCAGTGTCGGCCAGTAGGGCGGGAGCGATGGCGGGGTGCCCCGAGCGGCCCGGGGTGCTTTCCCCGGTCAACACGGGTAACAGGACCGCCCGTTAGGGTCGGTCCATGGCTACTCCCGAATTCATCCGCACCATCAGGGCCGCCGCGGGCCATCAGCTCCTCACCCTTCCTGGCGTGAGCGCCGTCGTCTTCGACGACGAGGGCAGAGTGCTGCTGGGTCAGCGCGCCGACAACCGCGAGTGGTCGGTGCTCGCAGGCATCCCTGAGCCGGGCGAGCAGCCCGCGGCCTGCGCCGTGCGCGAGGTGTACGAGGAGACCGCCGTGCACTGCGAGGTCGAGCGGATCGTCTCGGTGAAGTCCCTGAAGCCCGTCGTGTACGAGAACGGCGACATCTGCCAGTTCACGGACATCACCTTCCGGTGCCGGGCCATCGGCGGCGAGGCGCGCGTCAACGACGACGAGTCGCTTCAGGTCGCCTGGTTCGACGTGGACGCACTGCCCGCACTCAACGAACACAGCCAGTTCCGGATCAAGCAGGCGCTCGCCGACGAACCCACGTGGTTTGACGCTATGACCTGAGCCTGAAGTGTGGGGGGTGACCACATCGGTGGGGGCGTCGGCGCTGCCTAGGGTGCAAGGCATGACCGCGCCCAGCGCCCTCCCGGGCCCCCACGCCCCCGCCCTCGACCTCGGCGGCCGTACCGCCCTTGTCACCGGCGCCGCCGGCGGCATCGGCCGCGCCTGCGCGCTGCGGCTCGCCGCCGCCGGGGCCAAGGTGAGAGCGGTGGACCGGGACGCCGACGGCCTGGAGCGACTCGCCGAGCAGGCCCAGGGCCTCGCGGGCACCGTCGAGCCCAAGGTCCTCGACCTCACCGACCTCGACGCCGCGGAACTCGCCGCCGCGGGTACCGACGTGCTCGTGAACAACGCCGGACTGCAACTGGTGCGCCCTCTGGAGGAGTTCCCGCCCGAGGTCTTCCACACCGTGCTGACCGTGATGCTGGAGGCGCCGTTCCGGCTCATCCGCGGGGCCCTGCCCCACATGTACGGCCAGGGATGGGGCCGCATCGTCAACGTCTCCTCGGTGCATGGGCTGCGCGCCTCGGCATTCAAGTCGGCCTATGTGGCCGCGAAACATGGTCTTGAAGGGCTGTCGAAGACCGCTGCCCTGGAAGGCGCTCCCCATGGAGTCACCTCGAACTGTGTGAACCCCGCCTATGTGCGCACCCCGCTGGTCGAGCGGCAGCTCGCCGACCAGGCCCACGCCCACGACATCCCCCGGGAGCGGGTCCTGTCCGAGGTACTGCTGCAGGACAGCGCGGTCAAGCGGCTCATCGAACCGGACGAGGTCGCCGAGGCGGTCGCCTACCTGTGCAGTCCACAGGCATCGTTCATCACCGGCACCTCGCTCGTGCTCGACGGTGGCTGGACGGCGCACTGAGCACCCGGTGACCCCTCGACACCGAAGTTATCCACAGGGCTGGCGGTGCCGGCCCGACGACAGGTAATCCTGTGAGCATGTCCCGCGATCAAGTGCAGCCCGCCGAGCGCTCCAGCCGGAGCGCCGAGGCACCGTTCCTGGAACTCCTGGCCAGGGGCGCGTCCGCCGAGGCGTACGAGCAGCCCGTGCTGCTCGCCCGCCTCAAGGAGCAGCCGCCCCAGCGCATCGCCGCGCTCGAACACGCCAAGGAGCTCGCGCTGCGCGTGCGCTCGGAGATAGAGGGCCGCAGGCGCCGCGAGGCCGAGCTGTCCGCCCTCTTCGAGACCGCCCACGACCTGGCGGGCCTGCGCGACCTGGACGCCGTACTCAAGGCAATCGTGCAGCGGGCCCGGTCGCTGCTGAGCACGGACATCGCCTACCTCAGCCTGAACGACGCCGACCGGGGTGACACCTACATGCGGGTCACCGAGGGGTCGGTCGCGGCACGCTTCCAGCAACTGCGGCTGGGCATGGGGGAGGGCCTCGGCGGACTGGTCGCCCAGACCGCCCGCCCCTACGTCACCGACGACTACTTCAAGGACGACCGCTTCCAGCACACCCGGACGATCGACGCGGGCGTGCACGACGAGGGCCTGGTGGCGATCCTCGGCGTCCCGCTCATGATCGGCCACCACGTCATCGGGGTGCTGTTCGCCGCGGACCGCCGTGCGCGGGTCTTCGAGCGGGAGGAGATCGCACTCCTCGGCTCGTTCGCCGCCCTGGCCGCGGCGGCCATCGACACGGCGAACTGGCTGGCGGAGACCCGCTCCGCCCTCGACCGCCTGGCCGGTGCCAACGAGATCATCCGGGACCGCAGCGCCGTGATCGAACGCGCGTCGGACGTCCACGACCGGCTCGCCGAGCTCGTGCTGCGCGGCGGTGGCGTCCACGACGTCGCCGCGGCCGTCTCCGAAAGCCTCGACGGCACGGTGCGGTTCACCGAGACGACCGACGCCCCCGGCACCGCTCTGGAGGCCTCCCGTGCCGAAGGCCACGCCGTGCGCCACCGGGACGACTGGGTGGCCGCCGTGTCCGCCGGAGGCGAACTGCTCGGTGCGCTCGTGCTGCGCGGCCATCCGGGGCTCGATCCCGTCGACCAACGCACACTGGAACGCGCCGCGATGGTCACCTCGCTGCTCCTGCTCGCCAGACGCTCGGCCGCCGAGGCCGAACAACGGGTGCGCGGGGAGTTGCTGGACGACCTGCTGGACGCGCGCGACCGTGACCCGCGCCTGCTGCGGGAACGGGCGGCCCGGCTGGACGCCGACCTCGACGCCACGCACGTGGTGCTGGCCGCCCGCCTGGAGGGCGCGGCCTGCGACGCCGACCAGGAAGCCGCGGCGCGCCGGCGGCTGTGGTCCGCCGCCTCCCATCTCGCCGCGACCCGGCACGGACTGGCCGCGGCCCGCGACGGCGGCACCGTCCTGCTGCTGCCCCTGGTCCGCGACGACACCGCCACGGATCTGGCCCGCCGTACCGCACGACAACTGGGCACCGCAGTCCACGAAGCGGTCACCGTCGGAGCCTCCGCACCCGTCGGCGACCTCGCCGCCCGCCCGGACGTCGTGGCCTCCGCGTACGCGGAGGGACAGCGCTGCCTGGAAGCGCTGCGTCTGCTCGGTCGCGCCGGCGACGGCGCCGCCGCCGAGGACTTCGGGTTCCTGGGGCTGCTGCTCGCCGGGGACCGGGACATCTCCGGGTTCGTCGAGCGCACCATCGGACAGGTGGTCGCCTACGACGAACGGCGCGGTACCGACCTGCTGCGCACGGTCGACGCCTACTTCAGGTCCGGCATGAGCCCCGCGCGGACGAAGGACGACCTGCATGTGCATGTGAACACCGTCGCCCAGCGTCTGGAGCGGGTGGGCCGCCTGCTCGGCGAGGACTGGCAGAGCCCGGCCCGCGCGCTGGAGATCCAACTCGCGCTGCGGTTGCACCGGTTGTCGTCCGCGGGCCGGCACTGATCCCCGTACGCCGGAGCGTACGGGGATCAGCGGGGGAGAGCCGTGGGGCGCCGGTCAGGCGGTGTGCGCGTCCGCCGTCGGGGCCGCCACCGGCCGCGCATCCGTGGCGCCGTCCACCTCGGCCAGGTCGTTGTGGCGGGTCTCCTTGGCGACTCCCACCGCGATCAGCGTGACCACGACCGCCGCGATCACGTACAGGGCGATCGGCGTCGAGCTGTCGTAGTCGGCGAGCAGCGCGGTGGCGATGAGCGGAGCCGGGGCGCCCGCCGCGACCGAGGCGAACTGGGCGCCGATGGAGGCACCGGAGTAGCGCATCCGCGTGGCGAACATCTCGGAGAAGAAGGCGGCCTGAGGGGCGTACATCGCGCCGTGCAGCACCAGACCCACGGTCACGGCGAGGACCAGGTTCCCGAAGCCGCCGGTGTCGATGAGCGAGAAGAACGGGAACATCCACAGGCCGACTCCCGCCGCGCCCAGCAGATACACGGGCCGACGTCCGACCCGGTCCGAGAGGGCGCCCCAGGCCGGAATGACCGCGAAGTGCACGGCGGACGCGATGAGCACCGCGTTGAGCGCCGTCTGCTTGGAGACCCCGGCCGACGTGGTGGCGTAGACCAGAATGAACGCGGTGATCACGTAGTAGCTGATGTTCTCGGCCATGCGGGCGCCCATCGCGATCAGGATGTCCCGCCAGTGGTTGCGCAGCACGGCCACCACGGGCAACTTCTCCGCCTCGGCGCCCTGCGTGGCCTTCCGGGCCTCGGCCTGCGCCAACGCCTGCTTGAAAATGGGCGATTCATCGACAGAGAGACGTATCCACAAGCCGACGATCACGAGCAGGCCCGAGAGCAGGAACGGAATGCGCCAGCCCCAGGACGTGAAGGACGCGTCTGACAGCGTGGCGGTCAGCAGCGACAGAACGCCGGTCGCGAGCAACTGTCCGGCGGGCGCCCCGGTCTGCGGCCACGATGCCCAGAACCCGCGCCGCCTGGCGTCCCCGTGCTCGGAGACCAGCAGTACGGCGCCGCCCCACTCGCCGCCGAGCGCGAAGCCCTGCACCAGTCGCAGCGCGGTGAGCAGCACGGGCGCGGCCGCGCCGACGGTCGCGTGGGTGGGCAGCAGACCGATCGCGAAGGTCGCCCCTCCCATCATCAGCAGGCTCAGGACCAGCAGCTTCTTGCGGCCGAGCCGGTCGCCGTAGTGCCCGAAGACGAGCGCGCCCAGCGGCCGTGCGGCGAAGCCCACCGCGTACGTCAGGAACGACAGCAGCGTGCCGACCAGCGGGTCGGAGTCCGGGAAGAACAGTTTGTTGAAGACGAGTGCCGCGGCCGAGCCGTACAGGAAGAAGTCGTACCACTCGATGGTGGTGCCGATGAGGCTGGCGGCGACTATGCGCTTGAGGTTGTTCGACGACGGTGGAGCGGGTGCTGCGGAGGCCATGTGCGCCACTTCCTCGTGTGCGGTGGGGACGGGTATGTATTCGCACACCGTAGGAACGCCCAGATCACGGGCACATGTGGCGGAGCAACATAGTTCGAGGCTTGCCTATGCGTGTGGCCACCATGCTGGCTCACGAAAGCTGCAGCCAGGTTTCGCCGACCTCCACATCACCCTGCCCTTTCGGGCCACCTCTCGCGATCGTTCGGTCTGGCGGTCGACCGCGATGCCGTCAAGGGCAACACCGTTGTCCGGCACCGAGTGTCAGTGGTGCATGAGCAGCATGATGGCCGTGCCCATGGCCGTCGATCCGTGCCAGAAGTGGTCGTAGGGCCCGTCGAGGTCGGTGGAGAAGCCCGCGCTGCCCGGGGCCACGCGCAGTGCGGGCATGTCCCGGGTCAGCGACCGGAGAGCGTAGGCCAGCAGACAGAGCGTCAGTACGCCGGTGATGACATCGCCGGTCTGCGCGTCCGTGACGCCGTCGTGGCGCACCGGCATCCACGCCATGGCGGCCATGCCGACCGCGTGCGGCGACCTGCGCGTGAGGCCGTTCCATCGCGGACCACGGAGGCTGAGGACCGCGGTCAACGGGAACCACAGTGCTGCGGCGGCGAAGAAGAAGGTCGTCCGCCCCGGTGACGGCCCTTCGCCGATCCCGTACCACGGCATCACCGCCATGGCCGACGCCATGACGGTGTGCAGCAGACTGTCACCTCGGCCGCGCCATCCGCAGCCTCGTGTCAGCACGGCCTGCCGCAGTGCGTACACGGCCGCGGCCGTGAACAGCGCTGTCAGCATGCAGTGCACGACGGCGGTGGCGCTCATGCCCAGTGGGTGGTCAGGCGGTGGGCCGTGAGGCACGGAGGTGGGCCCGCTCGGCCAGTTCCTGCTCCTCGACCAGCTCCACCATGGGCTTGCCCGGCGCGCACAGCATCGTCACGACGAACCGGGTGCGCGCGTCGGGCAGCGCGTTGCCGTCCTGGTAGTGGATCGCGTCGCCGCCCGGCTCCCAGAACGTCCCGCCGGCCTCGATCACCCGCTCGGGCTCGCCCTCGAGCTCGAAGCGGACGGCGCCCTCGAGGACGTAGCCGAACGCCGGTCCGGGGTGGCGGTGAGGCGGGGTCCCCGGGTCCCCGGGCTCCCACTCGACGCAGATGGTCATCGCCGACGCGCCCTCGGGGACGGTGAGAGGATCGGTGTCCTGCAGCATCTTCGCCGCCGTCTTCCAGCCCTCCGACCGGGTTTGAACTCCGGTCCCCTGCGCTGAGTCCCTGTCCGACATGGATCGGCCTCCCTTGGATGCACCCGGCCATGGCCGCCATGGCCCTCTGCAGTGATGACCGGGCTCCGGGCGGATCTGTGACACTCGCGTCCACATCAGTGTCACAACGTTGGCATGTGTCCTGTCCTAGGTGGTGTGAGGGACCGACATCACCGCCACCTCACGAAGCCATCAGCGGGGTCACCGACCCCTCGACGGGAAGGGGCCCGGAATGCGAGTCGTCGTAGCAGGAGCCACCGGTCTGATCGGTTCCAGGAGGGTGGCCAGGCTTCGGGATCGCGGTGTGGAGGTCGTGCGCGGGTCACGCCGCCATGGCGTCGACGTCACGACCGGCACGGGCCTCGACGAGGTTTCTCCCCGCCCACGCCCCGACAGGAAACAGCCATGAGTGAGCTCGACCAACTACCCGACCAGGACAGCGAAGAGACCACCGAATGGCAGGCGTCGCTCGACGCCGTCGTGCGGCACGCGGGGCCGGAACGGGCCGAGTACCTGCTGCGACGTGTGCACGAGTTCGCCGCCCGGGATGCCACGTACATCCGCGAGCACTTCTTCACGGGTGACGCGCTCGCCGTTCTCGCCGCCGGGCTGAGCGACAGCCGGCTGACCGAGTTGTTCCAGAACTCCCGGGGCGGCCACGAACCGCTCAAGGTTCACGCCGCCTACCGGGCCGCCTCGGAGCACCGGGGCGCGCCGACGGTCGTCCTCGCCTAGACGGTGAAGGGGCACACGCTCGGCTCGGCCTTCGAGTCGCGCAACGCCAACCACCAGATGAAGAAGCTGACCATGGCGCAGTTCCGCGAGATGCGTGACCTGCTCGAACTGCCCATCCCCGACAGCGCGTTGAGCGGTGACGTGGTGCCGTACTGGCACCCGGGCGAGAACTCGCAGGAGGTGCGGTACCTGCGCGAGCGGCGGGCGGCGCTGGGTGGCCCCGTCCCCGTGCGCCGGGTGGTGGCCAAGCCGCTGAAGCAGCCGCCGGCCCGCCCGTTCGAAGCACTGGAGAAGGGCTTCGGCAACCAGGAGGTGGCCACCACCATGGCCCTGGTCCGCCTGGTCAAGGACCTGATGCGCGACCAGGAGACGGGACCGCGCTGGGTGCCGATCATCCCGGACGAGGCCCGCACGTTCGGCATGGAGTCCCTGTTCCCGACGGCCGGGATCTACTCGGCGGACGGCCAGACCTATGAACCGGTGGACGCGGACCAGCTGCTCTACTACCGGGAGGCCAGGAACGGCCAGTTGATCGACGAGGGCATCACTGAGGCCGGTTCCATGGCCGAGTTCACCGCCGCGGCGACGTCGTACGCCACCCATGGCGAACCCATGATCCCGTTCTACATCTTCTACGCCATGTTCGGTTTCCAGCGCACCGGCGACCAGTTCTGGGCGCTCGCCGACCAGATGGGGCGCGGGTTCGTCATCGGCGCGACGGCGGGCCGTACGACCATGACGGGGGAGGGACTCCAACACGCCGACGGGCACTCCCACTTGCTGGCTTCCACGAATCCGGCCGCCGTGTCCTACGACCCGGCGTTCGCGTACGAGATCGCGGTGATCGTGCGGGAAGGGCTGCGCCGCATGTACGGCGACCGGCCCGAGGACGTCTTCTACTACCTGACCGTCTACAACGAACCCAAGGAGCAGCCGGCGATGCCCCCCGATCCCGGGGTCGAGGAAGGCATCCTGCGGGGCATGTACCTGTTCCGGCCGGCCGAGCCCACCGCAACAGAGCCAAGGATCCAGCTGCTGGCCTCCGGTACGGCCATCCACTGGGCGCTGTATGCCCAGGAGTTGCTGCTGTCCCAGTGGGGCGTCCACGCCGATGTCTGGTCGGTGACCTCCTGGACGGAACTGCGCCGCGACGCGCTGGACGCCGACCGCGCGATGCTGCGGGGCGAGGAACGCGTCCCCTACGTGACGGCGGCGCTCGCGGACGCGCCCGGTCCGGTGCTGGCGGTCAGCGACTGGATGCGTCAGGTGCCTGACCAGATCAGCCAGTGGGTCGGTCACGACTACTCGTCGCTGGGTACGGACGGTTTCGGCCTGTCGGACACCCGGGACGCCGTACGGCGCTATTTCCGCGTGGACGCCGAGTCGATCGTCGTAGCCGCCCTGGACCGGCTGGCACGCGGCGGCGCGGTCAGCTCGGAGGCGGTCGGGCAGGCACGCGAGTGGTACGGATGGCGCGGGTGACCATCGTGAACCCACCGCCGGCCGATGTTCCCGGGCGGGAGCGTCAGGACGCCTATGCGGTCGGTGCGGAGTTCTACGACGTTCTGCAGGCGGAGCGGGACGAGGCCCGGGTGCGCGCGCTCTACCGCGCCGACGTGCGCGGGGCCCGGGTCGGTGTGCTGGACGTCGGCGCGGGCACCGGGCGGGTCACGCTGATGAGCCTCCTGGAGTCGCACGTCCCCGTGCATGCGGTGGAGCCCGCCCGGTCCATGCGTACCCCGCTCATGACGCGGCTGGCGTCCCTGAGTGCGGAGCTCACGAAGCGGGTGACCGTCCACCCGCAGCTGCTCGAGGAGGCGGGGCTGTACGGCGTCGCGGACGTGGCCGTGTGCCACAACACCGTCGCCTGTCTGCACCCGGAGTCGCGCCGGGCGCTGTGGCCGGCCGTCGCCGACGCCCTCGTGCCCACAGGCGTGCTCCTCGTCCAGCTGCCACCGGCTCGCCTGCCGCGTCACAGGACCACCCATGTGCTGCCGACCCGGACCGTCGGCCGCCACGAGTACGGGGGCCGCATGGTGACGTCGGCCGACGTGGGCCGGATCCGGGCACGGTTCGACTACTGGGTGCGCGAGGACGGGCGGGTGCTGCGCCGGCACGACGAGACGTTCTGGATGTTGCCGGTCCCGCGTGCGGAGATGATCGCGGAACTGAGGGAGGAAGGTCTCTTCGCGCTGCCCGAACGGCCGGACCCCTCCGTGCCGGCCCTGCGACTGGCGTGACCGTGACGTGCTCCGCCCGGGTCTGAGCTGCCCGCTCTATCATGGGCAGCGCTTGCGCGAACGGGTCGGAACTGAAGGCGGCACGCATGGCTATGGGGGACGGCACTCACTCCCTCGACGGCTGGGACTCCCTCGACCAGGCGACGAAGGTGTTCATGGCGGTGCGGCCCCAGCTCTTCGGCATCGCCTACCGCGTCCTCGGCAGCACCTCGGAGGCCGAGGACGTCCTCCAGGAGGCGTGGCTGCGCTGGCAGCACACCGACCGTGGCGTGGTCCGCGAGCCGAAGGCGTTCCTGGCCACCGTCACCGCCCGGCTGGCGATCAACCTCGCCCAGTCCGCCCGGGTGCGGCGCGAGTCGTACACCGGTCCCTGGCTGCCGGAGCCGATCGACACACGCGCCGATCCGCAGTTGGGCGCCGAACGGGCCGAGGCGCTCGACCTGGCGGTTCTCTTCCTTCTGGAGAAACTGAACCCTGTGGAACGGGCCGCCTATGTGCTGCGGGAGGCCTTCGACTACCCCTACCAGCAGATCGCGGACATGCTGGAGACCAGCGAGGCCAATACGCGCCAGCTGGTGAGCCGTGCGCGCAAGCGCATCTCCTCGGAGCGCCGCAAGCCCGTCGACGCCACCGAGCACCGACGGCTGATGAAGGTGTTCCTCACCGCGGCACAGACCGGCGATCTGGCCGTGCTGGAGGACATCCTCACCGAGGACGTGGTCAGCTACACCGACGGGAACGGGCTGCGTGGTGCGACCCGGATTCCGGTCGTCGGCCTGGTGCACGTCTCCCGGTATCTCGCCGCCTTCGGCCCGCGCTTCTGGCCGCACAAGAAGATCGAGTGGGTCGAGGCCAACGGCGGACCGGCCGCCCTCGTCTCGGACGGCGGGAGGGCCGTGGTGCTGCTGACCCTCGACATCTCGGAGCGCGGCATCGAGCGGGCCATGTGGGTCATGAATCCGGAGAAGCTGGCACGTTACGTGGCATCGCTGGGCAGCTGAACGGGCCGGTCGTCACATCACCGGGCAGTCGTCGGTCAACCAGTGGTCCGAGACCCGACACACAGAGGTGCGCTCGATGACCGAACCGATCCAGCCGCCTGACCTGTCCACCGAGAACGACTTCGACGGCGACTCCTTCGCACCCCTCCACACCACGACGGTGACCATGACCGGCGGGACGGCGGCCCACGGGAGAGCCTCGGGGAGGGCACGCTCGGACGACGGCATCCTCGACCTCGACCTGCGCCTGCCCGCCGAACTGGGTGGAGACGGCCGGGGGACCAATCCCGAGCAGCTGTTCGCCGCCGGGTTCGCGGCCTGCTTCCACGGCGCGCTGAGCCTTGTCGCACGACAGGCCACGCTCGACCCCGCCGCGATGTCCGTCGAGGCGACCGTGGCGTTCGGCCGCAGCCCACAGGACGGGGGGTACGTCCTGCACATCGAACCTGGTCGTCGACTGGCCGGGCGTCACTCCCGACCTCGCCACTCCGCTTCTGCGGCGGGCCGACGCACTGTGCCCCTACGCGAGGATGGCCCGGCACCGCACGCCGACCACCATCACGCCGGCCTCCTTGGACCACATAGGCCAGGAGGTGTCACAGATCGCGGGACTGCCCGGTCGTACTGGATGAAGACCCCAGCGATCGGAGTGGACCGTGGCTGTCACCGAACAACGTCTTGCCACCATGGTGCTGGTCATCGGCACCGGAGGGGCCGGCCTGCGCGCGGCGATCGAACTGGCCGAGGCCGGCATCGACGTCCTCGCCGTCGGCAAGCGCCCCAAGGAGGACGCCCATACGGCACTGGCGGCCGGCGGCATCAACGCGGCACTGGCCACCATGGACCCCGAGGACAGCTGGCAGCAGCACGCCGCCGACACCCTCAAGGAGAGCTACCTCCTCGCCGATCCCCGCACCGTGGAGATCGTCACCCAGGGCGCCGCCCGGGGCATCGACGACCTGGAACGCTACGGCATGGCCTTCGCCCGCGAGGGGGACGGCCGGATCTCGCAGCGCTTCTTCGGCGCGCACAAGTTCCGCAGGACCGCCTTCGCCGGTGACTACACCGGCCTGGAGATCCAGCGCACGCTGATCAGGCGCGCCGAACAACTCGACATCCCGGTGCTGGAAGGGGTGTACATCACCCGGCTGCTGGTGCACGAGGGCGCCGTGTTCGGGGCCTACGGATTCGACCTCACCAGCGGCAGGCGCTACCTGATCCACGCCGACGCGGTCGTCCTGGCCGCCGGGGGCCACACCCGCATCTGGCGGCGCACCTCCTCGCGGCGCGACGAGAACACAGGCGATTCGTTCCGCCTTGCCGTGGAGGCCGGGGCCCGGCTGCGGGACGCCGAACTGGTGCAGTTCCACCCGTCCGGGATCATCGAGCCGGAGAACGCGGCCGGCACCCTGGTCAGCGAGGCCGCCCGGGGGGAGGGCGGCATCCTGCGCAACGCGCTCGGGGAACGCTTCATGGCCCGCTACGACCCCGAGCGCATGGAGCTGTCCACCCGTGACCGGGTCGCCCTGGCCGCGTACACGGAGATCAAGGAAGGCCGCGGCACCCCCAAGGGAGGCGTGTGGCTCGACGTCTCCCACCTGCCCCGGCAGACGATCATGACGCGGCTTCCCCGCGTCTACCAGACCCTGCTGGACCTGCAGATGCTGGACATCACCAGAGAGCCGATCGAGATCGCGCCCACCGCGCACTACTCGATGGGCGGGGTGTGGGTGCGCCCGGAGGACCACGCCACGGACGTACGCGGCCTGTACGCCATCGGCGAGGCGTCGAGCGGGCTGCACGGCGCCAACCGTCTCGGCGGCAACAGCCTCATCGAGCTGCTGGTGTTCGGCCGCCTCACCGGGCAGGCGGCCGCCGCGTATTCGCAGGCCCTGGAGGCGCAGCCGCGGTCGGCGTCCGCCATCGCTCATGCCCGTGCGGAGATCGACGACCTCCTCGCCGCCGACGGCCCGGAGAACGTCCGCGCCCTGCAACGCGCGATCCGCAACGCCATGACGGAGCACGCGGGCGTCGTGCGTGACGAAGACGGCCTGCGCGCGGGGTTGGCGGAACTCGCGGTGATCGAGAAAAGGATGCAGGACGTCGGCATCCACCCCGACATCGCCGGCTATCAGGACCTCGCGCACGCCTTCGACCTGAAGTCCGCCGCGCTGGCGGCCCGGGCCACCCTCGAATCCGCGCTGGAGCGGCGGGAGACGCGTGGCTGTCACAACCGCAGCGACTACCCCGACCAGGATCCCGCTCTTCGGGTGAATCTCGTGTGGTCCCCGACGACGGGCGTCACTCGCGAGAGTATTCCGGCCGTCCCCGACGAGATTTCCTCCCTGATTGAGGAAGTCTCGACCACGGGAAAACTCGTCGAATAGAAGGTGTCACAAACAACGCCGGTGCCCGGTCTCTACTGATACAGACATCAGGGAAACCCGAATAAATCCGAAAGGAATTCCGTCATGAAGGTCGTAGTGATCGGTGGAACCGGGCTCATCGGCTCGAAGGTGGTCGCCGGACTCGGCGCGCACGGGCACGAGGCGGTCGCCGCGTCGCCCAACACCGGAGTCAACACGCTGACGGGCGAGGGACTGGCCGAGGTCCTCCAGGACGCGTCGGTGGTCGTCGACGTGTCGAACTCGCCCTCGTTCGAGGACGACGCGGTCATGGAGTTCTTCCGCACCTCGACGACCAACCTGCTGAAGGCGGAGACGCAGGCCGGGGTGGCGCACCACGTGGCGCTGTCCGTGGTCGGCACCGACCGCCTCCAGGGCAGCGGGTACTTCCGCGCCAAGCAGGTCCAGGAAGACCTGATCAAGGCGTGCGGCAACCCCTACTCCATCGTCCACGCCACCCAGTTCTTCGAGTTCGCCAGGGGACTCGCCGACGGGGTCACCGAGGGCGACACCGTGCATCTGCCCGACGCCAGGATCCAGCCCATCGTCTCCGGCGACGTGGCCGCGGCCGTCGCCCGCACCGCGGTCGGCGCACCGGTGGGCGGCGTGGTGGAGGTCGGTGGCCCCGACGTGTTCCAGCTGGAGGAGTTCATCCGCATGGGGCTGACCGCCCTGAACGACCCGCGCAAGATCGTCACGGACGCGCAGGCGACGTACTGGGGCGCCCCGCTGCAGGAGAACACGCTCCTGCCCGGTCCGGACGCGCACATCGCCGGGACGAGGTTCGCCGACTGGCTCGCCCAGCAGAAGTAATTCCTCGGGGTGGCCCTCGCCGAAAGGAGAGGGCCACCCATTGCCCTTGGCAGCGGGCCGCGCACATTCCGGCAGGGAATCGGCTCACGCTCCTCGAACGAAATGCCATGGAGACACGATGTCCGTAATGGGTGAGGACCGCGTCGACCTCGCTGCCACCTTCGTATCGCTGACCGCCGAAGCCGCCGAGCTGCGTACCCGGGTCACGGAACTGCGCCGGGAACTCGCGGATCTCGGCGAACGCATGAACGTCGTCTCGGCCGCGCTGAACCGGGATGCGGTCCGTCGCTGATCATCTCGGCCGGGCGGACCGCCGCGTTGTCGTCGAGGCGCCGCCGGAACCCACTTCCACCGCCTGAAGCCGGTCGCGCCGAGTATGTGCATGATGCGAAAGACGACCGCCGCGAGGTTCTGGTCCGTCCGGGCCCGACGGTCCGCACCACGGCGCCGGGCCAGCATGCCGCCGTCACCGCCGGCCGCTCGCATCGGTCGACAGCATCCTTTCCAGGTGCCCGAGGTCACCGGTCTGGGCCGCCGAGAAGAACGCCTGTACGAGGCGCCGGTGTGCGACGGAGTCGACCGGCTGCCCGCGGTGGTCCTCGGTGAGACGCCGCTGGGCGCGTGCAACCTGCTGTCTGGTGTTCACGACGCTGAGGTGCAGGATCTCGGCGATCCGGTCGTACGGGTAGCCGAACCCCTCCCTCAGGACGTACACGGCACGTTGCCTCGCAGTCAGGGTCTCCATCAGCAGGAGAACCGCTCGCTCGACGGCGTCCTGGCGCTCGGCCACCTCTTCGGGGCCCGCGCAAGGGTCCATCCGAACCGGGAGCGAAGGGCTCGCACAGGACTCCCGGCGCTTCCAGGCGGACTGGACCACGTTGATGGCCAGCCGGACCGTGGTCTTCCTGAGTAGTGCCGACGGGTTGGAGACAGCCGTGCGGTCGGCGCCCTGCCACCGCAGCCACGTCTCCTGGATGACGTCCTCGGCCTCGTGCGCGTTCCCGACGATCTGCCTGGCGAGGCTGAGCAGTCCGGGTCTGGCCTGTACGAACACCAAGGTCGCGGCGTCCAGCGCGATGACGGATGTACCCGCCGTCTCGTGGCTCCGCACGGTTTCGGTCAGCTGTGTTTGCATGTCCGGCTCCTCCGCTTCCGTGGGGCAGCAGCTCGAAGGGCGGCCGGCACCAATGTCGCGCCCGAGGGCGGCCCCGCGCGCCCTTGGAAGGCCGTAGGGGACTGCGTGGTCGTGCCGTGGGAGGTCCGTGGTCGACCCGTCCGGATCGTGGTCGCGGGCAGTGCTGGATCCCTCACGGTCGCTCGAAGTCGGAAGTTCTCCGCTTTCGCAGCCGTTTACGATGGATCCGGCTCGCCTCGGCCGTCCCACGGCCGCAGTGATCCAACGCACCGGCCGACGCCCCGCCGGGAGGATCTTGACGTGGGAGGCTGCCATGACGAGCCGCGGTGTTGGAGTCGGTCTCCTCGACAGACGGAACGAGCGTCGGGCCCTCGACGACCTGCTGGCGGGCGCAAGGGACGGGCGCAGCGGAGTCCTGGTCCTGCGCGGTGAGGCGGGGATCGGGAAGTCCGAGCTGCTGAAGTACCTGCTGGGGCGGGCCACCGGATTCCGTACCGTCAGCGCGGGCGGCGTCCAGTCCGAGATGGAGCTCTCCTACGCCGGCCTGCACCAGCTCTGCGCGCCACTGCTGTCAGGACTCGACAACCTCCCGGAACCTCAACGCGACGCACTGCGCACGGCGTTCGGACTGCACGGCGGGGCCGCGCCCGACCGGTTCCTGGTCGGCCTGGCCACGCTGAGCCTTCTCTCGGACGCCGGGGGGAGCGAGCCGCTGCTCTGCGTCATCGACGACGCGCAGTGGCTGGACCGGGTCTCCGCGCAGACCCTGGAGTTCGTCGCCCGCAGGCTGCTCGCGGAATCGGTCGTGCTCGTCGTCGCCGTGCGCGAGCCGACCGCCGGTGAGGTGTTCCCCGGCCTCCCCGAACTGCCCGTGACCGGCCTGTTCGAGGACGACTCCCGAAAACTTCTCGCCTCGGTCGTCACCGGCCCGCTCGACCGCAGGGTGCGTGACCGCATCGTCGCGGAGACCCACGGCAACCCACTTGCCCTGCTCGAACTGCCGCACACACTCACCGCGTTGGACCCGGCCGGCGGCTTCGGACGCCCCGGTGCGGGGCCTGTGGCGAACCGGCTGGAGCAGGACTTCCTCCGCCGCGTCCGGGCGCTGCCGACCGAGACGCAGCGCCTGCTGTGCATCGCCGCCGCCGAGCCGGTCGGCGACGCGACGCTGCTCAGGCGGGCGGCCGAGCGGCTGGGAATCGTCGTGGACACGGCCGCGGCGGACGCCGAGGCGTCGGGATTGATCACCTTCGGCGCCTGGGCTCGCTTCCGTCACCCCCTGGTGCGTTCGGCGGCCTACCGCGCGGGGGGCCCGGACGCCCTGCGCGAGGTGCACAGAGCCCTGGCCGACGTGACCGACGCCGGGCTCGACCCGGACCGTCGGGCGTGGCATCTGGCGCGTGCGACGGTGGGACCCGATGAGGCGGTGGCCGCCGAGCTGGAGCGTTCGGCGGAGCGGGCGCAGGCACGTGGCGGAGTCGCCGCGGCGGCGGCCTTCCTCGACCGGTCCGCCCAGCTGACGCCCGACCCCACGCGCCGTGGAGCCAGGGCGCTGGCGGCGGCACACGCCAAATACCAGGCCGGCGCCTTCGATGCCGCGCGGGAACTGGCGGGCGCGGCCGAACTGGGCCCCCTCGACGCCCTCGGAGCCGCTCGGTCGACCCTGTTGCGCGGTCGGATCATGACCGCCTCCAACAGCGCCGGTGCCGGCCTGCCGCTGCTGCTCGAAGCGGCCAGACGCCTGGAGCCGCTCGACGCCGGACTCGCCCGTGAGACGTACCGGGACGCGATCTACGCGGCCCTCACCGCAGGCCGCCTGCCGCACGGCGAGGGGATCCTCGAAGTGGCCCGGGCCATTCTCGCGACGCCCACGCCCGCCGAACCGACACGCGACGATCTCCTTCTGGACGGCCAGGCGCTGCTGACCACGCAGGGCTACGCCGCGGGCGCTCCGATGCTGCTGAGGGCGCTGACCGCGTTCCGCGACGGCGGGATCTCGCCGAAGGAGGGGCTCGGCTGGCTCCCTCTCGCCTGCCGCCTGGCCCACAGCACCTGGGACTTCGAGAGCTGGTCCGTGCTCTCGGCACGGCTCGTCGACCTCGCACGCGAGACGGGAGCCCTGTCGGTGCTGCCGTCGGCGCTCCTGCTCCGCCTGTCCAACCGGGTCTTCGCGGGTGATCTGGCAGGTGCCGGCTCTCTGGTCGCGGAGGCGACGGCGATCGGTGAGGCGACCGGCAGCAGTTTCTTCGCGCACTACAGCGCGCTGGTCGTCGAGCCCTGGAAGGGCAGGGAGGCCGCGACCCAGCAGGCCATCGACGCCGTCACCCAGGACCTCCTCCTGCGCGGTGAGGGCAAGGTGGAGACCGCAACGCAGTGGGCTGCGGCGGTGCTCTACAACGGCCTCGGCAGGTACGCGCAGGCGTATACGGCCGCCCTACGGGGCTGCGAGAATCCGCAGGAACTCGGTCTCTCCCTCCAGTCGACGGTCGAGTTGGTCGAGGCGGCCGTACGACTGGGCAGACCCGCGGACGCGGCCGCGGCGGTGCGCAGCATCAGCGAGATGGCGCAGGCCGCCGGTACCGAGTGGGCCCTCGGCACCGCGTCCGGCGTCCGTGCCCAGGTGAGCGAGGGACAGGCGGCCGATGCCCTGTACCGGGAGGCGATCGAGCGGCTCGGTGGCACAGGGGCGCGGATGGACCTCGCCCGGACGCACCTGCTGTACGGGGAATGGCTGCGCCGCGAGAACCGCCGAGCCGACGCCCGCGTTCAACTGGGCATCGCGCACGACATGCTGAGCCACATCGGAGCCGGTGCATTCGCCGAACGCGCACGCCGCGAACTTCAGGCGACGGGGGCGAGGATCCGCAACCATTCCGCCGCGGCGCAGGTGGCCCTCACCCCCCAGGAGGAGCAGATCGCCCGCCTGGTCCGGGACGGTCTCACGAATCCCGAGATCGGCGCCCAGTTGTTCATCAGCCCCCACACGGTGGAATGGCATCTGCGCAAGGTGTTCTCGAAACTCGGCATCACCTCCCGCAAGGAGATCCGCACCATACGCCTCGCAGGCGAGGCGGCTTCGGCCTAGGCGTGATCTTCGGTACGTCCCTTGTGCAGCGCCTGGTATTCCTGCGCGGTCGGCTTGGCGATCTGCGCGCCTTCTCCATAAAGAGTCTCGCTGATCCGGGAACGCAGTTGCCGGGCCGGGCGGTTGCCGGGGCCGATCGGCTTGTACTGCTCGTGTTGGGTGAGGGCGTGGAGTTGTTCCTGGCTCAGCGGCTCGTGCACCTCGACGAATTCACCGTCGGGCAAGCGCTTGATGATGCCGGTCTCGCGTCCGTGCAGTACTTTGTCGCGGTCGCCGCGCTGAAGGCCGAGAGCCATGCGTTTGGTCACCGTATAAGCCGCGACAGGAACGACGAAGAGGCCGATCCGGACCGCCCACGTCACCGACTCGACCGAAACATGGAAACGGACGGCGATGATGTCGTTCGCGGCGCCGATCAAGGACACCAGATAGAAACTGAGCCATGCGACACCAAGTGCCGTTCGCACGGGACGGTTCCGCGGCCGGTCCAGAAGGTTCCGCTCGCGCGTGTCACCGGTCGCCCACGACTCGATGAACGGATATGCGCCCAGGGCGAGGAAGAGGCCGACACCCACGGTCAACGGAATCAGGTTGTCGAGTGCCAGGGTGTGACCCCAGAAGTCGACTTCCCAGCCCGGCATCACCCTGAGCAGTCCGTCCGCCACGCCCATGTACCAGTCGGGCTGCGAGCCGGCCGAAACCTGGTCGGCACGGTAAGGCCCGTACTGCCAGACGGGGTTGATCTGTGCGACCGCGGCCATGACGAAGATGGCACCGCTCACCAGCAGGAAGTATCCGGAGGACTTGACGACGCGTACCTTGGCCGGCACACCCACGACATTGCTGTTGGTGCGTCCCCGGCCCGGGTACTGGGTGTGCCCGTGGTAGAGCATGAGGGCCAGATGAGCGGTCAGCAGTCCCACCATGAGGCCGGGGATGACCAGCACGTGGATGGTGTTGAAGCGCGCTGTCAGGTCGTCGCCGGGGAACTCGCCTCCGAAGAGGAACATCGACAGGTAGGTTCCGACGATGGGAACGGACAGGATCGTTCCGTTCACCACGGCGAGGCCGGTCCCGGACAGCAGGTCGTCCGGGAGGTCGTATCCCGTCAGCCCGGCGAACATGGCGAGGATCAGCAGCAGAAAGCCGATCAGCCAGGTGAGTTCGCGCGGCTTGCGGAAGGCGCCCGTGAAGAACACCCGCAACATGTGGGCGAGTACGGCGGCGACGAAGACCAACGCCGCCCAGTGATGGGCCTGCCGGATCAGTAGACCGCCGCGGACGTCGAAGGATATGTGCATGGTCGAGTCGAAGGCCTCCGACACCATCTGGCCGCGTAGCGGTGCGTAACTTCCGTTGTACTGCACCTCCTTCATCGACGGATGGAAGTAGAAGGTCAGATACACACCCGTGACGAAGAGAACGACGAAGCTGTAGAGACAGATCTCCCCGAGCATGAAGGACCAGTGGTCCGGAAACGCTCGTCGTGCTTTTCCTCTGACCAGTCGGCGGACGCCCAGGCGTCCCTCGGCCCAGTCGGCCACCCTTTCGCCCGTGTTCATTTCACTGCCACCCGGGTCTCGATCACTCGCATCGCTCGGCGTTCGCTTTCCGTCGTTCCGCCCCAGATGCCGTCCAGCTGTCCCACCCGCACGGCCCAGTCGAGGCACTGCTCTGCCACGGGACATCGGCCGCAGATTGCCTTCGCCTCGTCGATCTGCCGAAGGGTGGGACCGCTGTTGGATATGGGGAAGAAAAGCTCGGGATCTACGCGCAGGCAGGCTGCCCGTTCACGCCAATGCACGGCATGGTCACCTCGTTCGGCAGTCAAGGGAAAAGAAGTGTGTAGCTGTCCTTTAAGACCGGACAGCCGCCGCATGTGTGACACGGCCGCGACGAGCCCGTGTCACACGATCCGGGAGTTCCCGGTCTTACGGGTTGAGCCGACGCCCCTGCCGCGTGCGGGGCAGCGTGAGCGAGAGCGAGGAATGCCCTGTGGATCAGAGCGATGCGGTGCCGATCGGCGAGCTGTGGGAGGAGCGCCGCTTCCTGCTCGATGTCGCCCACTGGATGCTGGGCGACCCGGGCGCGGCGGAAAGCGTCGTGGACGAGGCGTATCACCGGTGGTACGAGCTGTCCGACGCGGCACGTCGACAGGTCACCGTCCCCCGGTCCTGGCTGGCGAAGACCGTGGGCGGGATCTGCCTGGACCGCCTCGCACGGCCCGGCCGGGACGCGGCCGGGCACGGGGAAGGGCACGGGGCACATCCCTCGGAGGCGGAGGCGGAGGCGGAGGCGGAGGCCGGCCGGGTCGTGCTGAACGCGCTGACGTCGCTGCCGACCGCCGAGCGCGCGGCGTTCGACTTCCGTGCCTTCGGGATGGCCCCGGGCACGGTCGCCGGCATCGTGGGCCGTACGGAGCCGGAACTCGCCGAACTCGCCGAACGGGCCAGGCAGTGGCTGCGGCTGCGCCGCACCCGCTCCACGACACCGCAGCAGCACGACGCCGCCGCCTGCGCCGTGCACCGGGCATGCGTCACCGGGGACGGCGAGCTGCTCACGTCGTTGCTGTGCCCGGACGCGACGGCGTTCTTCGACGGCGGCGGCAAGGTACGAGCGTCGACCGGACCGGTCCACGGCTGTCGGCCGGTCGCCGACAGCCTCTTGACGCTCGTGGCCCCAAGCCCGCACACCACCCTGACCACCCATTCGGTCAACGGCCGGACCGGCCTCGTCGCGCGGTACGGCGGTCGGGTCGCCGCTGTCATCAGCCTCGATGTCTCGGACGACCGTGTCGCCCAGGTCTGGGTCATGCTCAACCCCGACAAACTGCGGTCCTGGAACCACCGCCCTACGTGAGACCAGGGGCGGCTGCGAAGCGGGAACGCGATGCGACGAAGGCGGCGATCTTGCTCGGCGCGAACACCCACAGCACCTGGTGAATGCCGTGCTTCGAGGCGGCCGCAGTCATGAAGGCGACCGTCCGGCCGTCCCGGTGGACCAGCACACCCGCAGCGCCGTTGGCATCGACCAGCTCGGGCACCGCCTCCCGCCACAACTGCCGATAGCTCGCGAGCCTGGCCACCTGGGCGCGGCCCCGCACAGGCACCCGGGCACAGCCCCGCATGCCGTTGCCGTCGGAGAGGCTGACGACATCGGGCGCGAGCAGGGCTTCCAGTGACGCCACGTCTCCCGTTCTGGCCGCCGCGACGAAGGCGGCGAGAAGGCGTCGGTGCTCAGCCGCGTCCACGGTCTGCCGCCGCTCGTTCAGCAGGTGACGGCGAGCACGGCTGACGATCTTCCGCACATTGACGAGGCTGACTTCGAGCATGTCGGCGATCTCGGCGTAGGCGTAGTCGAACGCCTCACGCAGTACATAGGCGGCGCGCTCGACGGGAGTCAGTTTCTCCAGCACCAGCAGCAGCGCCATCTCCACCGCCTCCGCGTGCTCGGCACCGACCGCGGGATCCGCGCTGCTGTCGACGGGTTCCGGCAGCCACGGTCCGATGTACGTCTCTCTGCGCACGCGTGCCGACTGCGCGACGTTGATGGCCAGACGGGTCGTGGCGCTGGACAGGAAGGCCGCAGGACTCAGCACCGCCGAGCGGTCTGTCTTCTGCCAGCGCAGCCATACCTCCTGGACCACGTCCTCGGCCTCGACCGTGCTGCCGAGGATGCGGTAGGCGATCCCGAAGAGCCGCCTGCGGTGGTGTACGAAGACGGCCACAGCGTCCTCGAGGTCGTCAGGTGGGGTGAGGGTCGGTTCGGCATACATGATCCACTGGCCTCCGTTGCTCCGGTTCATCCGCTGCATGGACCGCGATCGACGGGCGCTTGTGACAGAACGGGACGATGGTTTTCCACGTGCCTGCGAAATCCCACTGTTCGAGACACTGAGATGCCCTGTCTGACACTGAAAGCACTGCCTATGCTGTCGACAGGGGTTGAGGAGAGGAGCACTCATGGTCTCCGCGGGCCGCACGGCACACAGCATCGAGGTCACCGCTGAGGGACTTCAGGAGGAACTGGCCCGGCTGCAGTTCCAGAAGCAGGCGCTCGAAAGGGAGTTGGCGGCGGTCGTGGCCCATCTCGGCTCGGTACAGCGGGCTCTCGGGGCTCTCGAGAGCGCGCTGGTCACTCCGGCCGCCGCTCCTCAGGCGGAGGAGCAGTACGGAAGGCTCACCGAGCAGATCATGGCGTACTTCGCCCAGGTCGGTGACGCCGAGGTACGAGCCCGTGAGGTCGCGGCGGCGCTCGGCCGCGACGCCGACAGCGGAAGCATCAACGCGGTACGCAGCACACTCGATCGCCTCGTCGCCGCCTCCCGCATCCAGCGCGCCGGCAGAGGCCTGTACCGCACGAAGGCTTCCTAGCGCACGGCGGTCACCGCGACGCGCACGGCGGTCACCGCGACGATCCAATAATCACCACGACGGACGCGATCATCGCCAGCGTGATCAGCGCCATCCCGGTGAGTGTTCCCCGCAGCCATTGCCGGATCCTGAGGTGGTGTTGCGCTTCCATCGCGTCGACGCGCTCGGTGATGTGGTCGGTCACCATGCGGGCGACGTGTTTCTGCTCCTCCACGTACCACTGCTCGATGTCCCGTTTCTGCTCGGGGGTGAGCCCTTCCACGCTTGCGGTGAAAGCCGCCACGCGGCGGTGCGTCGCTCCCATGTGAGCCTCCCGGTACAGGAAGTCCTCGATGTCGGGCAGGCCGCGGGCGGCCTCCTCACGCGCGGTCATGCCGTGCCCTCTAGGGAAACGAGAACCCCACATGCTCATGCTGTGCTGCCTTCCTTCGCGCGGCCGGCACTCGGTTCCTGCGTCCGCCCGCCCGTCACGAAGGCGTCCCGCGGGTGCTGGACGGAGGCGAGGGACACGAGATCCCGGCCTGTCAGGGCCGCGGTCAGCCAGACCGCCAGAACGCGGATCTTCCGTTCCCAGCTGGGCACCGCGAGCACGTGATAGCCCCGGTGCATCAGCCACGCCGGGAACCCCTTGATGACGATGCCCTTGTACTGGAAGATGCCCCGCCCCAGCCCCAGCGTCGCCACCACGCCCAGGCTGTCGTGACGGTAGTTCCGCACGCGCCGCCCGCGCAGGTCGGCCACGAGGTTCCTGGCGAGACGTCTGCCCTGTCGCACGGCGTGCTGGGCGTTCGGCACCGTGCGCGCGCCCGGCACCGGCGAGGCCAGGTCGGGGATGGACGCGTCGTCGCCGGCGGCCCACACGTCCGGTACGGGTTCGGCCTCGGTGCCCACGCGCAGATCGGCGCGGGCCAGCAGCAGGCCGCGTGCGTCGAGCGGCAGGTCCGAGTGGTTGTGCACGACCGGGTTGGCGGCGTTGCCGGCGGTCCAGACGATCAGCTCGCCGTCGTACTCCGTTCCGTCGGAGAGGACGACGTGGCCGTCCTCGGCGGACAGCAGCTGCGTGTTCAGATGGACCTGCGCGCCACGGTGTTCCAGGTGGCGTACCACCCAGGCACCCGGCTTGTCGCTGACCTCGGGCAGGATCCGGCCCCGGGCCTCGACCAGGTGGAAGGACAGGTCCTCGGTGCCCAGCTCCGGATACGACCTGAGCATCGCGGCCGCCAGCGACAGCAGTTCACCGAAGCCCTCGACGCCGGAGAACCCGCCTCCCACGAACGTGACGGTGAGCAGCTTTCGCCGTTCGGGGCCGGGCGGCAGCGACGCGGCCTGGTCGAACGCGGTCATCAGCCGGTCACGTATCGCCACGGCCTCCTCCACGTGCTTGAGACCGATGGCCTGCTGTGCGAGCCCGGGAATGGGGAACGTACGGGTCACCGCGCCGGCGGTGACCACGAGGATGTCGTAGCGCAGCTCATAGGCCTCTCCGCGCACCGGGCGGACGGTCACCGTACGGTCCGCGTTGCTGATCCCGGTCACGGTGCCCGAGATCAGCCGGGTGTCGCGCAGGTGCCGCCGCAGTGACACGACGGCGTGACGTGCCTCCACCGAACCGGCCGCCACCTCGGGCAGGAAGGGCTGATAGGTCATGTACGGGCGCGGGTCGACGACCGTGACCCGAGCCTCGCCCGGTCGCAGCTTCCTCTGCAGGCCCCAGGCGGTGTAGAAGCCCGCGTAGCCGCCGCCGACGATCAGAATCTCTCGCATGACTGCCTCTGCTTGTTGTCCGTCACCATGTAGACCGCGCAGGCCTGGCCGATGTGACATCCATCGGCGACTCGGACTGTGCCGGTGCGCTCCTGCGCGGCGCTCTCGCCGGTGTCCGTCTCGCCCGCGGCCACGGCGTTCACCGCTCGGTGGATCTCGACGGTGAGCGTGTGGACGAGTTCCGCACCGCGGCTCTGGCGGCGTTACCCGCCGAATGGGCCCTGGCCCGGGCCCGGCTGAACCTCCACCACGGCCGCAGACTGCGTCAGCGATGGCACTACGTCGATGCCCGGAACCCGCTGCGCCGTGCCCGCGAGGAGTTCGACCGGATGGGGGCGCGCCCCTGGACCGAGACGGCTCGCGAGCAGTTGCGTGCCGCCGGTGAGTCGAGTGGACGGCGGCACGCGAACACCAGCGACCGGCTGTCGGCCCAGGAGATGCAGATCGCGGTGCTCGCGGCGCAGGGTCTGAGCAACCGGGAGATCGGCCAGCGCCTGTTCATCTCGCCCGCACCGTCGGAGCCCACCTGTACCGCATCCATTCCCGCCTCGGCGTCACCAGCCGGGGGAAGCTCGCCGGCGCGCTCGCCGCACTCCAGGACGGACACCCGGCAAGCGAATCATCGGGCGCGGACGCGGGCTGACGACACGACTCGCGATCAGCAGACGGATTACCATACTCACCGAAGATTCCTGACAAGGGAGCTGCCATGGCGAGGCGCGGTTCACGGGCCGGGCTCCTCGGCAGGGAGAACGAATGCAAGGCTCTCGACGATCTCCTGGCAGACGCCAGAGCCGGGCGCAGCGGTGTCCTGGTCCTGCGCGGTGAGCCTGGGATCGGCAAGACCGAGCTGCTGAGACATCTCCTCGGTCGTGCCACCGGATGTCGCACCATCAGGGCGGCCGGCGTCCAGTCCGAGATGGAACTCTCCTACGCCGGCCTGCACCAGCTCTGCGCCCCTCTGCTCACCGGTCTCGACCAGCTGCCCGAGCCGCAGCGTGATGCGCTCGGAACGGCCTTCGGGCTCCGCGGCGGCCCCCCGCCCGACCGGTTCCTGGTGGGCCTGGCCGCGCTGAGTCTCATCGCGGACGCGGGAGGTGACCAGCCGCTGGTCTGCCTCGTCGACGACGCGCAATGGCTGGACAAGGCATCCGCGTTGACCTTGGAGTTCGTGGGCCGCCGACTGCTCGCGGAATCGGTTGTGCTCGTCTTCGCCGTCCGCGACCCCAGTGCCGGTCACGCTCTTGGGAGCCTTCCCGAGCTGCCCATCACGGGACTGACCGAGCGGGATTCCCGGACACTGCTCGACTCGGTCGTCACCGGTCCGCTCGATGAACGGGTGCGCGACCGCATAGTCGCCGAGTCACGCGGCAACCCGTTGGCCCTGCTGGAGCTGTCGCGCGGGTTGAACACGGCGGAGATGGCCGGGGGCTTCGAGCGTCCGGACGCCTGGCCGTTGTCGAGCCAGATCGAGGAGGGGTTCCTCCGCCGGGTACAGGCGCTTCCGTTCGAGACCCGACGCCTGCTGTTCCTCGCCGCCGCGGAACCGCTGGGCGATGTGACACTGCTGAGGCGTGCGGCCGAGCGCCTCGGGATCGACGCCGATACGGCTGTGTCGACCGAAGGTGCGGCGGACCTGATCACACTCGGCACCCGGGTGCGCTTCCGGCACCCGCTGGTGCGCTCGGCGGCCTATCGAACAGCGGGCCCGAGCGAACGTCGAGAGGTGCACAAGGCGCTGGCCGAGGCCACCGATGCCCGGCTCGACCCCGACCGCCGGGCCTGGCACCTGGCCGACGCCGCCTCGGAGCCCGACGAGACGGTGGCCGCCGAACTGGAGCGCTCCGCGGGCCGAGCCCAGTCACGCGGTGGTATCGCCGCAACCGCTGCGTTCCTCCGGCGTGCGACCGCGCTGACCCCGGATCCGGCGCGACGCGCACAGCGAGCGGTCGACGCAGCACAGGCGAATCTCCACGCCGGCGCGTTCGAGTCGGCCGCCACCCTCCTCGCCACGGCGGAGGCGGGCCCCCTCGACGAACTGGGCCGTGCGCGGATCGAGGTGCTGCGCGCGGGGCTCGCGTTCGCCCAGAACCGCGGCGGCGAGGCCCCGCAGCTGCTGCTCGCCGCTGGTCGCCGGTTCGGTCGGCTCGATGTCGCGCTTGCCCGTGAGATCTACCTGGATGCCATCGCAGCGGCGATATTCGCCGGCCGCCTGGCGCGCGGCCCAGGACTGCTGGAGGTTGGCGAGGCCGCCCGTGAGGCACCGCCGGCCCGGCAGCCACAGGTGTCCGACATGGTGCTGGACGCCCTCGCCGTGCGGCTCACCGACGGTTACCCGGCGTCGGTGCCGATGATGAAGCGAGCTCTGGAAGCGCTCTGCGACGAGCGGCTCCCCGTACCGGAGCAGCTGCGTCGGCTCTGGCTGGCTTCTGTCATCGCCTCGGATCTGTGGGACGACGAGCACTGGCACACGGCCGCGACGCGTCATGTGACGATCAGCCGCGAGGCCGGAGCACTCAGCGCTCTCCCCGACGCCCTTGACTCCCGCGCGTTCGTGCACCTCATCGTCGGGGAACTGGCGGCGGCCGAGTCGCTGATCGACGAGACCGCAGCGGTGTGCGCGGCCACCGGCAACACCAGCCCGGGACGCGTCGGCCCCCTTGGCCTCGCCGTCTGGCGTGGTCGCGAGGGCGAGGCCCGTGCGTTGATCGACGCGAACCTGGGCGAGGCGGTGCCGCGTGGCCAGGGGGCCACCGTCACCGTCACACGGTGGTACGAGGCGGTGCTCTGCAACGGGCTCGGCCAGTACGCGCAAGCGCTGGCCGCGGCCCGGGAGGCAGCGGCCGAACAGCGGGAGTTCGCCTCGCCGCGCTGGGCGCTGACCGAGCTGATCGAGGCGGCCGTACGGAGCGGTTCACCGGAGTCGGCCATCGACGCGCTGGCGCGACTCTCGGAGGCGACGCGAGCCAGCGGCACCGACTGGGCGCTGGGCGTGGAAGCGCGCTCGCGGGCGCTGCTCAGCGAGGGCGACTCCGCGGAGCGGCTCTACCGTGAGGCGATCGAGCGGCTCGAACGGACCCGGGTCCGCATGGACCTCGCCCGCGCGCATCTGGTGTACGGGGAGTGGTTGCGCCGCGAGAACCGCCGCGTCGACGCCCGTGCCCAACTGGACGCCGCGCACGAGATGTTCAGCCGCTTCGGGGCGGAGGCGTTCGCCGAACGCGCGCGGGGCGAGTTGCATGCCACGGGGGCGAAGGTCCGCAACCGCACGGTCGCGACACCCACGGCTCTCACCCCGCAGGAGGCGCAGATCGCCCGGCTCGCGGGCAAAGGGCTGACGAACCCCGAGATCGGCGCCCAGCTGTTCATCAGTCGGCACACCGTCGAGTGGCACCTCCGCAAGGTGTTCTCGAAGCTCGGGGTCTCTTCCCGCCGGGAGATCCGCGCCATCCAGCTCGAGGGCGAGGCCACATCGGCCTGATGCGCGGGCGCGGTCGCGTTCTGTCAGTCACATCCGTTTCATACGAGACCGTATCGAACGAGTCAATGGCGGTAAACTGGCCTCATGTCAAGCGAAGCCTCTTCCGACGCCGGCCCCGCGCGTGTGACCGACCGCCCCGGGGACGCGTCGCCCTTCGCGCTCGGCCTGCTGCTGCGCCGGGCGCACTGGCGGGCGGCCGCAGTGATGGAAGAGGCTCTGAGGCCGCTCGGCATCGAGCTTCGGCATTTCGCCGTCCTCATCGTGCTCGTCGACCGCGGGCCGACGCTGCAGCGGGACCTGGTGGCGGCGACGGGGTCGGACAAGGCCGGCGTCATGCGTGTCGTGGACGACCTGGAGCGCAAGGGGCTTGCCCTGCGCAAGGCCGTCCCGGGGGACCGGCGGGCCCGGGCGGTGGAGATCACCGCCGAGGGTGTCGAGCTCTACGACGCCGCCCACGTGGCGGCGGAGCCGCTGGCCGAGGGCCTCGTCGTCGGACTGGCACCCGGCGAGCCCGAGCGGCTGACGGATCTGCTGACCCGGTTCGCCTATCCCGCCGACACCGACGAATAGGCGCCCCCGCGCACGCGTCGCAGTCGCTCCGCGAGCTCTTCGGCCTTGGAGGTCGCTTCCTTGAAGGCGCGGTCGCGGGAGGTCTCGTACAGCGGGACCAAGTCGCGCATGGCCGGATTCCGCGGCGCCAGCGTGAGCTCCGGGACGATGAAGTCGAGGTCCAGGCCGAGGGTGTCCCTGAGGACGGCCTCCAGGTAGTTCTGTACGAACTCGAAGCCCTCGCGCGGTGTGCCCGGCGCGTACGAACCGCCGCGGCTGGCGACGACGACGGCCGGGGTGCCCTGGGCGGAGGGGTTCTCGCCTGCGGTGCGGCCGAGCAGAAGCACGCTGTCGAGCCACGTCTTGAGAGTCGACGGGATCGAGAAGTTGTGCATGGGGGCGCCGATCAGGATCGCGTCCGCCTGCTCCAGTTCCTCTATGAGCGCCAGACGCGCGGCGAACGCGGCGGACTGCTCCGGCGTGCGTTCTGACGGCGCGGTGAAGCCCGCGGTCCACGCGGCGGCCGTGATGTGCGGGACGGGGTCGGTCGCGAGATCACGGTGGATCACCGTGCCCTCCGGGTGCTGCTCCTCCCATGCCTTGACGAAGGCGGCCGTGACCGAGCGGGACGAGGACGCCTCGCCGGGTAGTACGGACGAATCGATGTGCAACAGCGTGACCATGGACGTTCTCCCAAGTGGTGGTGCCTGAAGGCAGGGACCCGCTCTCGATGATTCGTTGAACTCGATCGAGAAGGTATTGAATGATACCATCTCGATCGCAACAGAATTTGGCAGGTCGGGCGTCAGGGAAGAGGTAGCCGATCGTGGATGTCCATGAGGCCGTGCGGAGTCGGCGTGCGGTGCGTCGCTTCAGCGAGCGGCAGGTTCCGAGGGAGACGTTGGAGCGCGTGCTGTCCAGCGCGGCCTGGACACCATCCGCGTCGAACCTCCAGCCCTGGCGGGCCTACGTGGTCACCGGAGGACCCCTGGCGGAGATGAAGAGGCGAGCCGGTGAGCGGCTGGCCTCGGGCGAGCCCTGGGACGAGGCGGAGTACGAGCAGTACCCACCTGCCCTCAAGTCCCCCTACCGCGAGCGCCGATCCGCATTCGGCGAGCAGCGCTACGGAGCGCTCGGCATTCCGCGCGAGGACATCGAGGCCCGTCAGAGGGCGGCCTCCGCGAACTGGCAGTGCTTCGGTGCGCCCGCCGCCCTGTTCTGCTACATCGACCGCCACATGGGTCCGGCCCAATGGTCGGACGTCGGTATGTACCTGCAGAGCGTCATGCTGCTGCTTCGCGCCGAGGGGCTGCACAGTTGTCCGCAGATGGCCTGGGCGAAGTACCACAGAAGCGTCTCGGAAGTCCTGTCGCCCTCGGGCGAACTCATCCTCTTCTGCGGTATGTCGATCGGATTCGAGGACGCCACGGAGACGGTCACCCGGACCGACCGGGCCCCTCTCGACGAGACAGTCACCTTCGTCGACGGCCACTGACACCACCGGTCGACACCGTCTCACACCGCTCCACCGCGCATGTCACACCTTGGGCGGGTGCCCTGTCATTAGGGGTGAGAGCAGGCATGAACCATGCCGACGCGAGGAGCAGAGGGATGACCGAGATGCCCCACGTCCGGCCGTGGCCGGAGAATCCGGAACCGTTGGGCCTGCGCGCCCTTCCCCGTCCTGTGGCCGTGGTGGTCGGCGCCGGTGGTGTGCTCGGCGCGGCGCATGTAGGCATCGGATACGCGCTGGAGCGGCGCGGATTCGTTCCGGACATGATCATCGGGACCTCGGTCGGAGCCCTCAACGGGGCCATCGCGGCCGCCTATCCTGAGGAGGCCGCCCCATGGCTGGACCATGTATGGACCCGGCTGCGCCGCCGTGAGGTGTATTCGCTCGGCCATCCGTCCTCGCGGGCCAGCGTCTTCACCGACCGCGGCCTGCGGCGACTGATCTCCCGGGCCGGACTGCCGTCGAGGATCGAGCAGTTGGCGGTCCCGTTCACCGCGGTGGCCATGGACCTCGGCACAGGCGCTCCCGTACTGCTCGACCGCGGAGACCTCGAGTCCGCGCTCCTCGCCAGTGCGGCGATCCCCGGAATGCTGCCCCCGGTGGAGCGGGACGGCCGGACTCTCGTCGACGGGGGAGTGGTCGCCTACGTCCCGGTGCCGGCCGCCCTGCAGGCCGGGGCCGCCAGTGTCGTGGTGGTGGCGGCGGGACCGGAGAGCTCGCCGTTGCGCCCGGTCGAACCGCGCCCACGTGCCGGGGCGATCGCCGCTCGGGCCGGGCTGCTGCTCCTGCACCGCCAGATCGAGCGTGACTTGCAGGAGGTGTCCGGGCTCATCCCGACCGTCGTGCTCCCCACCGGTATCGACACCTGGCCCGCACCCTGGGACTTCGGCCACTCCCAGCGGCTGATCAGCACCGCGTGCCGGACGGCGGGGCGCTTCCTCGACGAACTGCGCATCAGTGGACCGGGGCTGTACCGCGTCGCCGGCCCGTCCACGACATCCGCCGGCCCGAGCGGCCCATCGACCTCTTCGACAGTGGAGGCAGGACTGTGAGCACCATCGTGTTCCTCAACATCGGCATGCACGGACACATCAACCCGACACTGCCGGTCGTGGCCGAACTCGTTCGCCGCGGCCACACCGTCATCTACTACACCTCGCCTGCCTTCCGTGAGGAGATCGAGGCCACCGGCGCGACGGTGCGTCTCGACCCCGGAGGCGACCAGCCCTTCCCCGCCGAGCCGACGCCGCTGGCCTGGATGGAGGCGCTGGCGGTCACCACCCTCGGCCGGCTGCCCGCTCTGCTCACCGAGCTCCGCGGTGAAGGGCCCGACCTGGTCGTCCACGACAGCGCCTGTCCGTGGGGTGCGGTCGCCGCTCGTGAACTCGGCGTTCCGGCGGTCTCGTCGTTCACCACGTTCGCCTTCAACAGCCATGTCCCGAGCCCCACGCGGGCCTCCTGGGAGCTGCTGGCCGAGGCGAGTGCCCGCCCCCGCACCTTCCGGGGCTATCTGCGGTCCCGTCGGGAGCTGCACCGACGCTTCGACACCTCGCCGTTGCCACTGCTCGACCTGGCGAACATCCGCCAGCCGCTCAACCTCGTCTACACGTCGCGGGAATTCCAGCCCGCCGTCGAGGAGTTCGACCGGTCGTACCGTTTCGTCGGCCCGAGCATCGGCGCCCGCCCCGTTGACCCGACGTTCCCGGTGGACCAGCTCCAGGACCCGGTGTCGTACGCCTCGTTGGGCACGGTGTTCAACGCCGGCCCGCAGCTGCTCCGCAGTTTCGCCACCGGGCTCGCGCCCTTGGGTGGCACCGTGGTCGTGTCGACGGGACGGACCGATCCCGAGGAGCTGGGGCCGCTGCCCGCGAACGTGCTCGCCCGCCGCTTCGTGCCGCAGCCGGAGGTACTGGCACGCGCGGCGCTGTTCATCACCCACGGCGGGATGAACAGTGTCAACGAGGCCATGCACGCCGGAGTTCCGCTGTTGCTGGTCCCGCAGGGCGCCGACCAGCCGATGGTGGCCCGCCGCGTCGTCGAACTCGGTGCAGGCTTGACGATGCGCACCCAGGACGTCACCAGGGACTCCGTACGCGTCCTCGCCCGACGCCTGCTCCACGAGCCGGGGTTCAAAGCGGCCGCGACGACCCTGAAGGCCGCTCAACACAGGGCGGGCGGATACCGGCGGGCCGCCGACGAACTGGAGCAGTACACGCGGGTCGCGGGCTCGGTCCATGAGCCGGTTCCCGTCGATCCGTCACAGCGAGGCTGAGCGATGTCGATCCTCGTCGCGGTCCTGCTGCTGTTCGCCGGGGTGTCGGAGGCGGCCGGGCGCATCGTTCCCCTGCTGGCGCGCAGACCCGGCATGCCACGCACCCTGGTCGCGGGGCTGCTGCTGGCCGCAGGGCTGGTCGAGGCCGCCGTCTTCGCGCTGTGGCCGCTGACCGCGTGGAACCTCGCCGAGCTGGTCATGTCCTCCCCGCCACCGGGAGAGAGCCTGCCGTGGACTGCCGAGCTGGTCGCCCCGATGCTGCTCGCCGCCGTCCTCGCGTTTCCGGTGCTCGGGCCCTTTCTCCATCTGCTGCTCTTCGTGGGCGTCGGTGCCACTCTCGCCGACCCGCTGGCGACGGCCACCGGGCTCGGCTGGTGGAGTGCGGCCGGTTGTGTGGCCGTCGCCGGGGTCGGGCTCGGTCTGGCCGTGGAGACCGTTCGGCGGCTGGTCGTGAGGATCAGTGTGCCCCGGGCAACGGAGCCGATCGCATGAACACCTACCTGCTCTGGGCCCTGGTTCTCGGCCCCGTCCTGATAGCCGAGGCCCTGCTGTCCCGTCACGAGGTGCTGGTCTACGGCGCCGGTCTGCGCACCCCCCTCACCCAGCTCCCGGAGGGCGTCCCCTACGCCCGGGGTGCCGACCCCGACCGCCCGCCGGCCGCCTACTTGGTCTACCTGGACGGCATCGGAAAGCGTCGCGTCCGCGACACCAGGGACGGCGGCCAGCTGGTCCAGGCGGTACTCGCCGGAGCGCCGGAACTGCGGGTGCTGGGCCAGGTGCAGCCGTACTCACCGCTGGCCGACCCGCTGGCCGACCGGCCGGTGTGGGCGTGGCTGCGGCGGCGCATAGGGCTGCTGTTGTTCCTGCACAACGTCATGCAGGTCTTCGTCGCCGCCGACCACCGGTACCGCCCCCTGTACAACCGGGCCGTCGGCTCCCAGATCGGCACGCAGCTCCAGCTTGCCGGATACCGGCCCGGCAGCGGCGTTCCCGTGGTGCTGCTCAGCTACAGCGGTGGCGCCCAGGTCGCCACCGGTGCGGTCGAGGAACTGTACGCCCAGTTGCGTGCCCCGGTCGTGGTGATCACGCTCGGCGGGTTCCACAACGGGGCCAATGACCTCAACCACGCCGAGCATGTGCATCAACTCACCAGCGTCGGCGACCGGATCGAGCGGGTCGGCACGTGGATCTTCCCGCAGCGTTGGCGCCTGTTCCGGCGCAGTGGATGGAACCGGGCCGTTCGCTCCGGGAAGGTCACGGTCCATCGGCTCGACCCGGCCACCCACCTCGGGCCACGCAGCTACATCAGCCCGGAGGGCCTGTTGCCCGACGGCCGCAGCTACCTCGACCACACCACCGACACGGTGATCGCGCTCGTCCGCGCCCACTGCGGCGAGACCGCGGTGACGGACGAGCCGCGGCCGTGACACCGGACGCGGAGGGCGGTCAGCCGCCGACCATGCCGCGCAGGAGGGGGCCGTACTCGGGGTGGGCCAGGGCATGTGCCATCTGGGCCACCAGGTAGTCGGCCGGGTTGCCGGTGTCGTACCAGCGGCCCTTGATGACCTGGCCGTAGACCGCGCGGGCGGCGGCGTACGCGTTGATGGCGTCGGTGAGGTAGATCTCGCCGGTCCGGTGTTCGTACCAGCGGCGGGTCTGCTCGCGGAGTTCGTCGACGATGCCAGGTGTGATGACGTAGCCGCCGATGGCCGCGTACGACGACGGGGCGGCGGCGGGCTCGGGCTTCTCGACGAGGCCGGTGATGCGTAGTTGGCCGCCGCCGAGGTCCTCCTTGACGAGGGGCACGCCGTACCGCTGGGAGTCGGTGGGGTCCATCGGCAGGAGAGCCAGCACCGGGCAGCCGGTCTGCTCGTAGGCGCGGATCAGCTGCTGGGCGCGGGGCACCTCGGCGACGAAGACGTCGTCGGGCCACAGCACCAGCACGGGTTCGTCGCCGAAGGCCCGTGCGGCGTTCAGCACGGGGGTGCCGTTGCCGTACGGGCCGTACTGGTCGAGGTAGGTGATGTGGCCCCGGCGGGCGAGCTCGCCGACCTCTTCCACGGCGTCCGCGTAGGCGGTCTTGCCGTCGGCGCGGAGTTGCTCGACGAGGGCGGGGTTGGGGCGGAAGTGGTCCTGGATGAGGCTCTTGCCGTCGGAGACCACGATGGTGATGTCGGTGATGCCGGAGTCCACCAGCTCGCGCACGGTGTGCTCGATGACCGGCTTGTCGCCGACCGGGAGCATTTCCTTCGGTGTCGCCTTCGTCAGGGGCAGCAGACGCGAGCCGAGTCCGGCGGCGGGGATCACGGCCCTGCGGATCGTCGGAGCCATCAGGTCCCTCTCGGTCGGGACGGCCAGGTCGGTGAAGCTCAGCCGATCCTGCCACGCCGGGCCCCAATACGGTTGACCGGGCCGGTCGTGCGGGCAGTCCGAGCAGAGCGCCGGAAGCGGCTCGAGGGTGGCGCTCGCTGTCGGGGATACGCGTCGGTCACGACGACCCGGTCGAGTGGCGGGTCGCGAGCGCGGTGCCGCGAGATGTGCGGGCGATGCGCTTCATGTCGGCGAAGCAGGGCACTCCACCGACCACGACAGGCGGCATGCCATGTTGTGACACCGTCACAGAACCTCCGGCTGTCCGGTCATTATCTGCAAACGGTTGTGTGAGCCCGGGAATGTGCGGCGGTCACAGTTCGCCCACCGCGTTCCACCGACTGACACGGAGGCAGCAATGTTCGAGCAACGGACAGAGGCCGAGATGAGGTTGTACTCCGAGAGGACAGCCAGGGAAATCGCTCTGAAGAGGTCGCAGAGAGAGAGGGGCGACAACGACGACACCCCCGAGAATTGTGAGCGTGGCGGAGTGAACAGCGACTTCCCGGAGAACGGCTGTATCACCGAGCACGATGACGTCAGGGATATGTCGCCTCCGGCCGACGAAGCACGCGTGACGATGGAGACGACGGCCACCAGGGACTCGGAGCGAGCCGACTGACCGCCGCTGATCGTGACGACGCGGGGTCTCCCTCCGTTTCTGTCCGGGTTCTGCGGGCACCCGCACGTGGCGGTTCCGCTGGACGCGGTGAACCAGGAGCGGCCTGCAGGGGAGACGGTCATGGAGTGGTTGCGAAGGGCGGCTTGCGCGGAGATGGATCCCGAGCTGTTCTTCCCGGTCGGAACCACGGGGCCCGCGCTGCGGGACGAGCGGGCGGCGAAGCAGATCTGCGCCCGCTGCCCGGTGGTCAGTGAGTGCCTGAAGTGGGCCCTCACGAGTGGACAGGCCTTCGGGGTGTGGGGCGGAACCTGCGAGGAGGAGCGCTCCGCGATGCGGCGATACGCCCTCGACACCGGGCGGGTCGGGCGCTGACGCCGACCGCCCGTCCCGGCAGGGCCCCGCCCTCACCCCAACGGGAGGGCGAGGCCCTGTACTTCCTGGTGCGTGCGTGCGTGCGTGCGTGCGTGCGTGCGTGCCGCTGTGCGCCGTACGACGTTCACGTCACGCATTCCGCCGGCTCGGGCTCAGGTGGGTCCCGGGCCTCCGCTGCCGAAGGAACCGTTGTTGCCCTCGTCCCACCGGGGCCGCTTCTTCGAGGGGCTCGGCCGGGAACCGATGTTGCCGTGGGCCTTCAGGCGGTGCGGTGTCAGGCGGTTGCCGCTGCGGGGGACCTCGTCGGGCTCCCGGTACTCCCGGATCTCCGATACCGGGCCGTCCGCGGGGAGGCGAGGCTGCTCCTCCGGGCGGGGCGGGGCCGGCTCCCGGCGCCGGACCCGGATCCCGAGCCTGACCGCCCAGATCAGACCGGCGACGACGATCACGCCGGCTATGAGCGGAGCGATCCCGAGGAAGCCAAGAGAGGCCGCGATTTCCGTGCTCAGTGCAGTCATCCGAGGCGAGTACCCGGGGACGCGCTGTCCACCCCCGTACGGAATCCGCGGCGATCCTCCGGTCTCTTCCCTGTCCCGGGCTCAGAACCGCGACGGAAACGGGGTCCGTTTGCTCTCGGTGAGCAGGCGGCGGGCGAAGTCGTTGAAAGCGACGGCGGTCCGGGCGTGCCGATCGATGATCGCGGCGATCTCGGGGCGGACTCCCTCGGGCCGGCGGCCGGCGATCCACTCACGCAGGAAGACCTCGGGGTCCGCATCGCCGCGTACGTCGTCGAGCACGTGGTAGCGGAGCAGATGGGTCGCGGTGAGTGAGCGGTCGTAGACGAGATGGTTCGAGAGGAACTCGGCCTCGCCCCCTGAGAGTTCGAAGCGGGAGCTGAGGGCGAGTCCGAAGTCGGCGAAGTAGAGCAGTCGGCCATCGGTCAGGATGTTGTGGAAGTGGGCGTCGAAATGGACGAGCCCGTGTGCGCTCATGAAGGCGGTTCCGCGCACCAGGGACTCTTCCACCCACGGGTAGGCCGAGCTGCCTCCGTCCTGCGGCAGGGCCCCCCGACGGTCATCCAGCCATGCGGCCAGCGTCTGCGGCACGTGTTCCAGGAAGAGCACCAGGGAGGCTGACGAGCGGCCGATGGCCTCCAGCCGTTCGCGTACGGACTGGGAACCCTCCCAGTGAGCGACCGCGCCGTCGATGCCCCCGAACGCGTCGGCGAAGCCTTCCGGAGGGGCGGCGGGCAGGATGCGCCAGTGGTACATCAGCGGAAAGCCCGCGTAGGCGTTCCCGAGGACCCAGTGGGTGGTCATGGTGTGCACGGCCAGTTCGCGCCAAGCGCCGAACCCCGCCGACCCCACTCCGTACTGGTAGAACATCGGCAGACCGAAGAGATTCGCCGTCGACCGCACGTTCTCCGGCTGCAACTCCAGGTCCGTCAGGGGGACTTGCTTGACGAAGACCCGCGTCCCGTCGATGTCCAGCTCGGCCGACCGGCCCCCGATGCCCGACCCGAGAGGCACGGCCGCGGCGACGACCTCGCCGAGCCGGCGGTCGCTCAGCAGGGACAAGTGCGCGGCTACCGTTCCATGGGCGGCGAGACGCGCGACATGCCGTGGGTCTGGGGGATGCATCGACGGCTCCTCGGCGGCCTGAACCAGGACTTCGGTGATCTCGCGAACGCGCTCGACCCTATCCGTCGGGTCGTCCCGGCGAGGCACCGCATGACCGGCGTCGGGGAGACGCGCACAGTGCCCGCCGAGGGAGAGAGGTCCGCTGTCGGCACCCTCGCGTGGTGCCCGCCCGCTGGGTGGGACACCGGCGAGCGGTCCGCTTTTCGGGTGCCGTGAGAGGGGAACTCGATCAACCGTCCCGTGCCGTTTCGCGCCCAGGAGGCCGACGTGACCGATTCCCGGCACACTCAGCAGAACCCGACGACACAGCACCCCCAGCCCGACTTTCCCGGGCAGGAGCAGCCGCACCCGGGCTGGACCGGGCCCATGGACCCGCCCCCCGATCACGGCGAGGAGTCCTACCGCGGCAGTGGCCGTCTGGAGGGCCGCAAGACCGTGGTGACCGGCGGCGACTCCGGCATCGGGCGCGCGGTGGCGCCGGCCTTCGCCCGTGAAGGGGCCGACGTGCTGTTCACCTACCTCAAGGAGGAGGCGGACGACGCGCGGGAGACCTCCCGGCTGGTCGAGGACGCGGGCCGCAAGGCGGTCGCCGTCCCCTGCGACATACGCGAGGAGGACAACTGCCGCGAGCTGATCGAGCGTGCGGTCGCCGAGTTCGGGCGCATCGACGTCCTGGTGAACAACGCGGCGTACCAGATGTCGCAGCCGGACGGGATCGAGGCGATCTCGACCGAGCAGTTCGACCGGGTCATGCGCACCAACGTGTACGGGATGTTCTGGCTGACGAAGTTCGCGCTGCCGCACATCCCGGAGGGCGGCAGCGTCATCAACTCCACGTCGGTGCAGGCGTACAAGCCCAGTCCGCATCTGCTGGACTACGCCACGACGAAGGGCGCGATCGTGACCTTCACCCAGGGGCTGGCGCAGATGCTCGTCGAGCGCGGCATCCGCGTCAACGCGGTGGCGCCCGGGCCGGTGTGGACGCCCCTGATCCCGGCGACGATGCCCGACACCGTCGAGTTCGGCAAGCAGGCCCCCCTCGGCCGCCCCGCGCAGCCCGCCGAACTGGCCCCGGCCTACGTCTACTTGGCCTCCCAGGAGGCGAGCTTCGTCACGGCCGAGATCCTCAACGCGACCGGCGGCACACCACTGCCGTAGGAGCCGCCCGTTTGCCGACAAGCCGTCCGGGCCCCGCTCGTGACGACCGTGCGCACCCCCTTTACGTGGCTGTCATGTCCCTGTAGCTTCCGCGCCGCAAGAGTTTTCAGGAAGTTACCGGTTCTTCTTGCAGATCTTGGGTGTCAAGTCCCTTTCCTGCGGCCCGTATCGGAGTTGCCATGAGACGCACGCCACCACGCCTGCCAAGACGCCCGCTGGTGGTGTTCGTGGCTGCAGCCGGACTGCTCGGACTGGTCACGGCGCCTGCGACCAGGGGTTCCGCACCGATGGAACCGATGGAGACGACAGCCGCGACCTCCAACACGGCGACCGTCTTCTACTACACGAAGACCAAGAACTGGCCTGCCACGTACCTGCATTACGCGCCGGACGGCGGTTCCTGGACCACCGTGCCCGGCACGCGGATGGAATCGGCCTGCACGGACTGGGTGAAGAAGACGGTCGACCTCGGCTCGGCCGCCGGACTGCAGGCCACCTTCAACAACGGCAGCGGCACCTGGGACAACAACGGCGGCAGCAACTACGCCCTGGGCACCGGCACCATCACCGTCAAGGACGGCGTGATCGCCCACAGCGACCCGTGCGCCGACAGCGGAACGGGCAGTGGCAACCAGGCCAAGGTCTACTACTCGACCACGACCTCCGGCTGGACCACCGCCAACATCCACTACGCGCCCGCCGGAGGGTCCTGGACGACAGCGCCCGGGGTCGGCATGGAGGCGGCCTGCACCGGCTGGTGGAAGAAGACCCTCGACATCGGTACGGCGACCTCGCTGAAAGCCGCCTTCAACAACGGCAACGGCGTATGGGACAACAACAACAGCGCCGACTACACCATCCCGACCGGCACCACGACCGTGAAGGACCGGACGCTCACCAAGGACGCCACCGACCCCTGCGCCGCCGAGGAGCCGGACACGCAGGCCCCCACCGCGCCCGCCCACGTCACCGCGAGCGCCACCGACACGTCGGTGGTGGTGAGTTGGGACGCGGCAAGTGACGACACGGGCGTCACCAAGTACCAGGTCACCCGCACCGGCGGCACCCGGGGCACGGTCGTCACCGACATCGGCTCAACGGTGTACTCCGACACGGGACTTGAGGAGAAGACCGCTTACACGTACACCGTGAAGGCCGTCGACGCGGCCGGGAACACCTCGCCCGCATCGGCCGCGGTGACCGCCACGACCGGCGAGAAGGCATCCGCGCCGGCGTCCGGCACGCCGCTGGGTACCGACCCGCGCAAGGACCCGATCTACTTCGTGCTCACCGCCCGCTTCTACGACGGTGACAGTTCCAACAACCGCGGCGGCAGCCAGGACGTGAAGTCGGGCAACGCGGCGAACAACGACCCCATGTTCCGCGGGGACTTCAAGGGCCTGGTGAACAAGCTCGACTACATCAAGGGGCTCGGCTTCTCGGCCGTCTGGATCACCCCGGTCGTCCTCAACCGCTCGGACTACGACTACCACGGGTACCACGGCTACGACTTCTACAAGGTCGACCCGCGCCTGGAGTCCGCCGGCGCCTCCTACCAGGACCTGATCAACGCGGCTCACGCCAAGGGGATGAAGATCTACCAGGACGTGGTCTACAACCACAGTTCCCGCTGGGGCGCCAAGGGCCTGTTCACGCCGACCGTGTACGGCGTGCGCGATTCCCAGTGGAGCTGGTACTACGACGAGAAGAACGAGGGCTTCGAGTACGACGGCCTGACCGTCGAGCCCAAGTCCGGGAAGTCGTACTACAACGGCGACCTGTGGTCCACGGCCGAACCCTCCGGCAACACCTGCGTCAACTGGGGCAAGGCGACCGGTGCCAAGAGCGCCGAGGGTTACACGCTCTACAACTGTCAGTGGCCCAGCCCCACGTCGGGCATGTTCCCGAAGACGTACTACCACCAGTGCTGGATCGGGAACTGGGAGGGCGAGGACTCGCGGTCCTGCTGGCTGCACGAGGACCTGGCCGACTTCAACACGGAATCGACGCCCGTGCAGAACTACCTCATCGGCGCCTACGACAAGTACATCGACATGGGCGTCGACGGCTTCCGCATCGACACCGCCGTGCACATTCCGCGCGTCACCTGGAACCGCCGCTTCCTGCCCGCCATTTACGACCGCGTCACCCAGAAGTTCGGCACGGACGCCGCCAAGAACTTCTTCGTCTTCGGCGAGGTCGGCGCGTTCGTCAACGACAAGTGGAACCGCGGCTCGGTCAACCACTCGGCGCAGTTCTTCACCTGGAAGGAACGCAAGGAGTACAGCGCGGACGACGCGACAGCGGCCATCGAGCAGTACAACTACGAGGAGCAACTCGGCACCGGAAACCAGCCGACGTCGACGAACGCCTTCCTCAGTGGGAACAGCTACCACACACCGGACCACAGCCAGTTCTCCGGCATGAACATCATCGACATGCGCATGCACATGAACTTCGGCGACGCGCAGAACGCCTACAGCAACGGCAAGGACTCCGACGACTCCGTCAACGACGCCACGTACAACGTCGTCTACGTCGACAGCCACGACTACGGCCCGAACAAGTCCAGTACCCGCTACAGCGGAGGCACCGACGCCTGGGCCGAGAACATGGCGCTGATGTGGACCTTCCGAGGTATCCCCACGCTCTACTACGGCTCGGAGATCGAGTTCCAGAAGGGCAAGCAGATCGACTGCGGCCCGACCTGCCCGCTGGCGTCCACCGGGCGTGCCTACTACGGCGATCACCTCGCCGGGTCCGTCACGGCCTCCGACTTCGGGACGGTGGACTCGGCGAGCGGAGAGGTCGCCACGACGCTGGCCCAGCCCCTGGTCAAGCACCTCCAGCGGCTGAACCGTATCCGCAGGGCGATCCCGGCCCTGCAGACGGGCCAGTACTCCACCGACGGCGTCAGCGGTTCGATGGCCTTCAAGCGCCGTTACACCAGCGGGAGTACGGACAGCTTCGCACTCGTCACGGTCACCGGCGACGCGACGTACACCGGCATCCCGAACGGCACCTACACGGACGCCGTCACCGGTGATGCGAAGACCGTCTCCAACGGCACGCTGTCCGTGGCGGCACCGGGCAAGGGCAACCTGCGGGTGTACGTGCTGAACGGTCCCGGCAGGATCGGGACCGCCGGACCGTACCTGAAGTAGGGCGCGGCGAGAGGTCCCCGGGCCCGGGAGCGTGTTCGCGCTCCCGGGCCCGAGGCCCGACCTGATTGGCGCTTTCGAGTCGGTACACGCCCGCCCGCTGCCGTGTTCAATCGCTCGTATCGGGCCATCGGCGGACGGCCCGCCCGTCAGGAGGCAGGCACTGTGATCGCGGCTCCCGAACCCGGTCTGACCGAACGTGACATCGTCGAGCGGGCCGTGGCGCTTCGCCCCGCACTGCTGGAACGCCAGCCGGAGACCGAGCGGTTGACGCGCTATCCGCAACAGACGCACGACGACTTCCTGCGCTCCGGCTTCTACCGGATACTGCAGCCACGCCGGTACGGCGGCTACGAGTTCGGCCTGCCGACGTTCTACCGCGTGGTGACCGAAATCGCTCGCGGCTGCCCCTCCACGGGCTGGGCCCTCTCGCTCGCCGCCGCTCATGTCCTGCAGGTCACCACGGTCTTCGACGAGCGGGCGCAGGACGAGATCTTCGGCGGCGACGGCGAGTTCCGGGCCGCGTCCACCGCCACTCCCATCGGTGTCGCACAGCCCGACGGCGACCACCATGTGATGCTCGACGGCACCTGGCCGTACGCCTCCGGCTCCCCGTACTCCACGCACTACGTCGGCCAGACGCTGCGCGCCCCCGAGAAGGAGGGCGACCCGCCGGGACCGTTCGTGCTGTTCGTCGCGCCCCGCGCCGTCTGGACGGTGCTCGACGACTGGCAGGGCGTCCTCGGCCTGCGCGGCAGCGGCTCGAACAGCATCCGCCTGGACCGGGCCCGTATCCCCACCCACCTGACCCGCGAGGTGAGCCTGCTCGACCTGCCCGTCGAGGGCGGCACCGCCGGGTCCCGGCTGCACGGCAACCCCATGTACGCCGGTCGCGCGGCAAGCTTCTTCCACGGGGAACTGGCCGCCATCATGACCGGCATCGCCCACGCGGCCGCCGACGAGTACGCGAGGATCGTCGCCGCACGCCCGCTGATCGCCGACCCGACCCGCACCCGGTCCGAACTGCACGACTACCAGCGGCACCTGGGTGAGGCGCTGGGCGCCATCCACGCGGCCGAGGCGGCTCTCCAGCACACCGCCGAGGAGTGGATGGAGACCTGCCGTCGCAACGTCTCGGGCGAGGCCCCCTTCACCGCCGCCGAGGACAACCGGCTGGCGCTCGTCTTCCTCACCGCCGGACGCATGGCCTGGGACGTGCTGCAGGGCATCCTCTTCCGTACGGCGGGTTCCCGCCACGCGCGCGACGGCGAGCGGATGCAGCGCTACTTCCGTGACGCGGCCACGTACTGGTCCCATATCGGCCCCACCATGGCCGAGCCACTGCACCGACGCGTCGGCTGTGACCGCCTCGGCCTGCCTTCGGACCACATTCCGCTGCTGCCCTGAGCGAGGGGCCCGCTGGTCGAGCCCCGTCGCGAAGACCGCAGGCATGCCCACGGTGCGCCCGGGTACGCGACGAGGGTGTGCCCGGGGCGGATCGTGATGATCATGTCCTGGGCGGCCCGTCCGTACTACCCCCGGGATCTGCCATGGATACGTCCTCGAACAACCACACCGCACCCGCGACGCCCGCGCAGGAGGCGCTGGACACCCTCGCCGTCCACACACAGGACACGGAGGCGTTGAACACGCTCGCGGACAGCGAGGTGCTCATTCCGGTGCCCGACGACGCGGGCGACGCGGACGCCACCGACCCGTCGGCCGTCGCGCTGCCCGTGCTGGAGCAGGACAGCGGTGAGCAGGTCGTGCCGGTTTTCACGTCGGAAGTGGAGATGGCCGGGCTGCTGCCCTTCGTCTCGCGCTACCGTCTGGTGCCGCTGGGCGCGCTGGCCTCCCAGTGGCCGTCCGGTGACCTCTCGCTCACCATCGACGCCGGCTCCGCGCACGGTCTGACGCTCAACTCGGAGGGCGTACGCACCCTGTTGGCCCGCCCCCAGCTGTGAACCCGGCACCGGTCAGCGGTTCCTGCGGGACTTGAAAGGACACCCCCCGGCAGTGCTCGCCCACGGGCCGTGCCGCCGCGTATTCGAGGCCCTCCGACAGGGAAACATCCTGCGGGGAACGGTCCGATACGGAGAGGTGGGATCGCTGTGAGAGTCGCCTTGCTGGGCACGGCCGCCGGGGGCGGCTTCCCGCAGTGGAACTGCGCCTGCGCGCTGTGCGCGGCGGCTCGCGACGGCAAGCTGCCCGCGCGCACGCAGGAGTGCGTCGCCGTCAGCGGCAACGCCCGCGACTGGTGGCTGCTCAACGCCTCACCCGACATCCGTACGCAGCTCATCGCGGCCCCCGTGCTCGCACCGGGACCCGGGCCCAGGGACACGCCCGTACGGGGGGTGCTGCTGACCGACGCCGAGGCCGACCACGTCATGGGGCTGACCATCCTGCGCGGCGGCGCCGACCTCACGGTCTACGCCCCGCCGGTGGTCCTGGCCACGCTGGCACCGCTGCGCGGCATGCTGGACCGCTACGCCCCGTGGGTGTGGGCGGACAGCCTGGCCGAGGGCGGCTTCGTGCTGTCGGGGGGCCTTGTGGTCACCGCGCACCCGATCGGATCCAAGGTCCCCAAGTACGTGTCCGGTGCGGTCGAGGACACGCGGTGGGTGACGGCGTACCGGATCGAGGACCTGGCCACCGGGGGAGTGCTCGTGTACGCACCCTGCGTGGCCCGGTGGACCCCGGCGCTGGACAGGCTGCTGACCACGGCGGACTGCGTACTTCTGGACGGCACGTTCTACGCGGCCGACGAGATGGGCGGGGCGGTGCGCGCCCCTGCCGGGCAGGCCGCGATGGGGCACCTCCCGGTCTCCGGGGCGCAGGGCAGCCTGGCCGCCCTGGCCCGCCACCCCCGCGTGCGCCGGATCTACACGCACCTCAACAACACCAACCCGCTGCTCGACCCGGAATCTCAGGCCCGTGCCCGGGTCACGGAGACAGGCGTCGAGGTGCTGGAGGACGGCGCCGAGGTGGCCCTCTAGGGCCGCTCCGCCGCCGTACGACCCCTGGTCAGGGCCGGTGCGCCGCCGTCCGGCCGCTAGTCGTTCAGCATGCGGGCGAGGGCGGCGCGTTGCAGGGGGCGGACCTCCGTGTGCAGGTCGCGGCCCTTCGGGGTGAGCGCGACCCACACGCCACGGCGGTCCTCCTGGCAGACGCTGCGCTCCACCAGGCCGTCCTTGTCCAGCCGGCCGATCAGGCGGGACAAGGCGCTCTGGCTCAGGTGCACCCGGCCGACGATGTTCTGCACCCGGCACTGCTCGCCCGGCGCCGCGGCAGCCTCGGAGGCCAGGATGTCGAGCACCTCGAAGTCGCTGGCGCCGAGGCCGTACGGATGCAGCACGCGGTCGATCTCGCACATGGTGCGCGCGTGCACCGACAGGATGTCCCGCCACCGCTCCTCAAGCCGCGTATCGGCCGTCTTCGCTGCCATATCTGAACGATAACAGAGATCCGGCCATTCGTTGAGTATGCAATTAGTGCAGCTGCATGCAATGGTCGGGCTAGGCGGTGGGCGGGTCCTGCGTGATGCCGACCAGGTTGCCGTCCGCGTCCTTGACCGAGGCGATCAGCTTGCCGCCGCCCACGTCCTGGACGTCCTGCAGCAGCTCGGCGCCGGCCTCGACGAGACCCGCCAGCGTCGCCCGGATGTCGGTGACGTGCCAGTAGGGAACGGGTCCGGTCATCCCCTTGGCGTGCCCGTTGGGGTCCAGACCCACGTCCTGCCCGGCGTCCTTGTAGCCCACGTAGTAGGGCTCGTCCGCGTACGGCTCCACCCCCAGCAGCGCGCTGAACAGGGCCTTCGTCCGGGTGAGGTCCTTGACGGGGTAGATGATGGTCTTCAGGCCGTCGGTCATGACGTCTCCTAGGGAGTGCGTGTCGGGGTGCCGTTGTCCGGCGTGCCGACGTGTTGTCGTCGGCTCCTTCACGTTAGGTCCGCGGAGCGCCCGGTGGCTTCTTCGATCCTGACCGGTCGACGCCTTGGCCGACGGTGGTGGGCGACACGGCCGCGGCCGCCCACCACTCGCTCAGGTCGACTGCCGCCGCACCAGTTCCGTCGGCAGGATCACCGCCGCCGGGTCCTCGCCCCCTATCTGGGCGAGCAGGACGCGCACCATCTCGTTGCTGATGCGGTCCCAGGGCTGGCGGATGGTGGTGAGGGCGGGGTTGGCCGCCGTCGCGGCGGGGGAGTCGTCGAAGCCGCCGACCGACACGTCCTCCGGCACCCGCAGCCCGGCCTTGCGCAGGGCCGCCAGTACGCCCTGCGCCATCAGGTCGGAGGCCACGAAGACGGCGTCCATGTCCGGGACCCGCGCGAGGAGTTGCTCGGCGCCGGCCTCACCGCTGGCCCGGCTGTAGTCGCCGGAGGCGATGAGGCGGTCATCGGGCTCGATGCCCGCGGCGGACAGCACCTCGCGGTAGCCCGCCAGACGCTCCACGCCACCGGGGGTGTCGAGCGGACCCGTGACCATGCCGATGCGGCGACGGCCCAGCGACAGCAAGTGCTGGACCATGTCGCGGGCGCCGTCACGGTCGTCCGCGGCGACGTAACTCACCTTGGAACCCAGGCCGATCGGCTTGCCGCAGGCGACCAGCGGCACCCCGGCCTCGCGCAGCTCCTCGGCGACCGGGTCGCCGGAGTGACTGGAGACCAGCAGCACGCCGTCGACGTGACCCGCGGTGATGTACCGCGTTATACGCCGCCGTTCGTCCTCGGTCCCGGCCAGCATCAGCAGGAGCGGGACGTCGTGGGCGGCCAGCGCCTGCGTGCAACCACGCAGCAGGACATTGAAGTTGGGGTCCTCGAAGAACCGCTCCTGAGGCTCGGTCAGCAGGAAGCCGATCGAGTCGGAACGCCCGGTGATCAGCGAGCGGGCGTGCCGGTTCACCACGTAACCCGTGCGGTGGATGGCGGCGTTGACCGCCTCCTGGGCGGCGGGGCTCACATAGTGGCCGCCGTTGAGCACCCGTGACACGGTGCCGCGCGAGACCCCCGCCTCACGCGCCACGTCGTGGATCGTCGGCGGTTTGCGCCTGCCCCCCGTGTTGCTCATGGTCATGACTTTACGGCCCCGGACAGCAGGTCGAGGCTCCAGAACCGCTGGATGACCAGGAACAGGGCGATCAGCGGGAGCACCGCCAACAGCGCGCCGGTGATGACCAGCGTGTACAGGGCGGGGGTGTTGGCGCCCTGCTCCAGCAGGGTGAACAGGCCCAGTGTGATCGGGAACTTCTCGTCGTCGCTGAGCATGATGTACGGCAGCAGGAAGTTGTTCCACACCGCCACGAACTGGAACAGGAACACCGTCACCAGTCCGGGCACCATCATCGGCAGCGCGATCCGCGTGAAGATCCGCCACTCGCTCGCCCCGTCCATCCGCCCGGCCTCCACCACGTCACCGGGCACGGCCGCGGCCGCGTAGATCCGGGCGAGGTACACGCCGTAGGGGGAGAGGATGAGGGGCAGGAGCACGGAGGCGTACGAGTCGGTGATGTCCGCCTTGGCCAGCAGCAGGTACTGCGGGATCGCGAGGATCACCGGCGGCATGAGCACGCCCGCCATGAGCACGCTGAAGACGGTCTCGCGGCCGCGGAAGCGGTAGACGGCGAGGGCGTAACCGCTGAGCGCCGAGACGGCCGTCGACAGGAGGGCGCCCAGGCCCGCGTAGAGGGCGGAGTTGCCCATCCACTTCCAGTAGACGCCGTCGCGGTAGGCGTTGAGGTCCTTGATGTTCTGGGTGAAGCCGGTGCCCGGCAGGAACGTGAACGTCGAGAACAGCTCACGGCCCGACTTGGTGGCCGCGATCACCACCCAGGCGACCGGCAGCAGGCAGTACAGCGCGCCCAGCAGCAAAGTCAGCGTGGGGACGAGCGCGATCCGGCGGCGCAGCGGCGGACCCTGGGCGGTGCCGGGCGTGGTGCCGGCCGCCGGGGCGGCCTTGCGGATGTCGCCGGTGGCAAGAGAACTCATCGTGCTTCCTCCTGCTTGTTACGGGAGTTCGCGGCGCGCAGGAATCCGAAGGACAGGACGAGCGTGACGAGGGCGATGATCGTCGCCTCCGCTGCGGCCGAGTAGATGTCGCCCTTGCCGAAGGCGTCCTGGTACACCTTCATCAGCGGACTCCAGGTCGTGGGAACGGAGTTGGTGAGCGGTTTGAGGGTGGTCGGCTCGCTGAACACCTGGAGCGTCGCGATGATCGAGAAGAAGAAGGTGAGTACCAGCGAGGGCGCCACCATCGGGATCTTGATCTTCAGCGCGACCTGCAGCGGGGTGGCCCCGTCCAGCTTCGCCGCCTCGTACACCTCGACCGGGATGGCCCTCAGTGAGGTGTAGATGACGATCATGTTGAAGCCGGTGCCGCCCCAGACCGCGATGTTCGACAGCGCGAGGTAGAGCGGGCCGCCGTCCAGCAGGTCCGGCTGCGGCATCCCCAGCTTGTCGAGGACGAAGTAGAACGGGCTGACGTCCGGCAGGTACAGGAAGCCCCACAGCAGCGCCGCCACGACGCCGGGGATGGCGTACGGCAGGAAGATCGCGAGCCGGGTGAAGGGCGCGAGCCGCACCTTGTCCGTGTCGAGCATCAGCGCGAAGAGCAGGGCGAGCCCGAGCATCACCGGGACCACGATGGCGCCGTAGCCGACCACGCGCAGCGCGCCGTCGAGGAGCTCGGAGTCGCTCAGGGCGTCCTTGTAGTTCTCCAGGCCGGCCCAGACCTCCTTGCGGGCACCCGAGCCCAGGCCGAGGCCTGAGACGTGCACCTTGTGGAGGCTGAGCCAGAGCGCGTACCCGATGGGCAGCGCGAAGAACAGGGCGAACAGGATCGTCGCGGGGAGGAGGAAAGCGTACGGGGCCGTCCTGACCCCGTACGCTTTCCGGCGTGCCGTGGTCACTCGGCGACCTCGAAGCCCTGCTTCTTGAGGTCGGCGACCGTGTCGCCCTGCATCTTGGTCAGGGCGGCGGAGAAGTCCGACTTGTTCTTGGCGGCGGCGCCGAACGCGTCCTTGAAGGTCGTGTAGGCGACGTTCACGTTCGGGCCCCAGGCCGAGGGCGCCGTGGACTTCGCGATCTCGGAGGCCTGGGCGTAGAAGTCCGACTGGTTCGAGAAGAAGGCCGGCGGCTGGGCGAAGGCGTCACTGGTCTGCGCGGTCGTGGCGGCGGGGTAGATGCCGCCCTCCTTCGCCAGCGCGGTCAGCGCCTCGGGGTCGGTGTTCAGCCAGGCGGCGAACTTCGCGGCGGCCGCCTTGTGGTTCGAGTCCGTGGTGACGGCCGTGGAGGAGCCGCCCCAGCTGCCGGTGACCTTCTCCGAGGCGGACCACTGCGGCAGCGGGGCCATCGCCCACTTGCCCTTGGTGTCGGGGGCCGCCGTGGTCAGGGTGCCGGGCGCCCAGACCGCGCTGACCCAGGCGATCTGCTTGCCGGTGTTCAGCGCCTTGTTCCAGGACGGTGTGTACATCGGCTGGTTGTCGATCGCGCCCTCCTTGACGAGGCCGCCCCAGAAGTCGGCGACCTTCTTCGACGCCGCGTCGTCGATGCCGACCTTCCACTTCTCGCCCGAGGTCGTCCACCACTTGGCGCCGGCCTGTTGGGCGAGACCGGCGAAGAGGCCGGAGTCGTTGGCGGAGAAGGTGGTCAGGTCCTTGTCCGGGGCCTTCTTCTTCAGGGCGCGGGCGGTCTCGGCGAACTCGTCCCAGGTCGTCGGAACCTTCAGGCCGTACTTCTTGAAGAGGTCCTGGCGGTAGTAGAACATCATCGGGCCGATGTCCTGCGGGATCGCGTAGACCGCGTCCGTGCCGAGCGTGGTCTGCTGCCAGACGCCGTCGGCGAAGTCGGACTTCGCGTCCTTCACGTCGCCCGCGATGTCGGCGAGCGCGTCATTGCTGACCAGGGTCGGCAGGGCCTGGTACTCGGCCTGGACCAGGTCCGGGGCCTTCTTCGCCTTGTGCGCCGTGAGGATCTTGGTGACCAGCGTGTCGCCGGACGCCTGCTTCTTCACGGTCACCGTGATCTGCTGCTTCTTCCCCGGCCCCTTGTTCCACAGGTCCGCGACCTTGTCCATGCCCGGGGTCCAGGTCCAGTAGGTCAGCGAGGCGGGCCCGGACTGGGCGTCGCTGTCGCTGTCCTTGTCGGACGAGCCGCAAGCGGCGAGGGCGGTGGCGCCGAGCGTGACGGCGAGGGCGGTGGCCACGAGGCGGCTGAGCTTCGTGTTGGGCATGGATCGTTCTCCCCTGACCTGGGTCTCCGCCTGCTGCGGAGGCCTGCCATGCTTCTGTGAGCGTTCACATAACCAGGATCAATGCTTGGCGCAAAGACCTGCACTATGTCTGTGAGCGTTCACAGTAGAGAAACATCCCGGACACTTGTCAATGGTTGTTGCTGTGCGGTTATGTTGGGCTCTCGCCGTCGGCGATGTGTGTGCACGTTCCCAAATGATCGACTTCACGGGAGAGATCCATGCCGGAGACCACCCCGAAGGGCCTCACCCGGCTCGCCTTCGGAGGGGACTACAACCCTGAGCAGTGGCCGGAACACGTCTGGCATGAAGACGTCCGGCTGATGCGCGAGGCGGGCGTCACGATGGTGAGCGTCGGGATCTTCTCCTGGGCGATGCTCGAGCCCGAGCGCGGCGCCCACGACTTCGGCTGGCTCGACCGGCTGCTCGACCTGCTCCACGACAACGGCATCCGCGCCGACCTCGGGACCCCGACGGTCGCCCCGCCGGTGTGGTTCTACCGCGAGCACCCGGACGCGCTGCCGGTGGCCGCCGACGGCACCCGCTACGAGTTCGGCTCGCGCGGCGCCATCTGCCACAGCAACGCCGACTACCGTGCCGCGGCCGCCGACATCACCACGCGGCTCGCCACCCGGTACGCCGACCACCCGGCGCTCGCCCTGTGGCACGTCCACAACGAGTACGGCGTCCCCGTCTCCGCCTGCTACTGCGACTCCTGCGCCGCGCACTTCCGCCGCTGGCTGGGCGCGACGTACGAGACCGTCGAGGCGCTCAACGAGGCCTGGGGGACCGCCTTCTGGGGCCAGCGCTACACGGACTTCGAGCAGGTCAACCCGCCCCGGACGACTCCCACCGTCGGCAACCCCGCCCAGGCGCTGGACTACAAGCGGTTCGCCGACGCCACCATGCGCGAGAACTTCGTGGCCGAGCGGGACATCCTGCACCGCCTCGCGCCCGGCATCCCGGTGACCACCAACTTCATGACCGCGCTCAGCCAGTGCGACTCCGTCGACTACTGGGCCTGGGGCCGCGAGGTCGATCTGGTCACCAACGACCACTACCTGATCACCGACGGCCGCCGCACCCATGTGAACCTCGCGATGGCCGCCGACCTCACCCGCTCGGTGGCCGGCGGCGCCCCCTGGCTGCTGCTCGAACACTCCACCTCGGGGATCAACTGGCAGGCCCGCAACCCCGCGAAGGCCCCCGGCCAGATGGCGCGCAACTCCCTCGCCCATGTGGCGCGCGGCTCCGAGGGCGCCATGTTCTTCCAGTGGCGCCAGTCCCGGCGCGGCGCCGAGAAGTTCCACTCCTCGATGCTGCCGCACGCCGGCACGGACTCACGGGTGTGGCGCGAGGTGGTCGAACTCGGCGCCTCCCTCGACTCGTTGAGCACCGTCCGGGGCACCCGCACCCAGGCCGACGTGGCCGTCCTGTGGGACTGGCACTCCTGGTGGGCGCAGACCCTCGACTGGCGCCCCAGCGAGGACCACGACCCGCGCGAGCGCGCCGACGCGTTCTACGAGGCGCTCTACGACCGCCACCTGACCGTCGACTTCGCCCACCCGGAAGCCGACTTGTCGGCCTATCCCCTTGTCGTCGTGCCCGCGCTGTACCTGATGACCGAGGCCGCCGGGAACAACCTCAGGGAGTACGTCGAGAACGGCGGCACCCTCGTCGTCTCGTACTTCTCCGGCATCGTCGACGAGCACGACGCCGTGCACGAGGGTCCCTACCCCGGCCCCCTGCGTGATGTACTCGGCCTGACCGTCGAGGAGTTCTCGCCGCTGCTCAAGGACGACCGCGTCCGCATCACCGGCCCCGACGGCTCCGAGCTCGGCGGCGATGTGTGGACCGAGTTCGTGGTGCCGCGCGGCGCCGAGACCGTGTGGACGTACGCCGACGGTCTGACCGCCGGCCATCCCGCCATCACCCGGCACCGGCACGGCAAGGGCTCGGCCTGGTACGTCTCCACCCGACTGGCCGCGCAGGGGCTGGACGCCCTCATCGGCTGGGCCGCCGACGACGCCCGTCTCGCGCCACGCGCCGACCTGCCCCGCGACGTCGAACTGGTGCACCGCACCGGCGAGTCGGGCACCTTCCTGTTCGCGATCAACCACTCCGCGCTCGACGCCAAGGTGCCCCTCGACGCGCACGGCACGGAACTGCTCACCGGCGAACGCGCCGCCGGGCGCCTGTCCGTGCCCTCGGGAGCCGTCAGGGTCGTACGACTCGACGGCTGATCCCCGCCCACAAGACCCCGACCGGACTCCTGGGGGGACATCCGGTCGGACGGGGGGCGCCGGGCCCCGACCTTCGGGCGCGGCGCCGCCCCACACCCCCAGTCTCCCCACCTTCGTCGAAGGGACGACGATGTTCCACGCGAGACGCGCTCTACGGGCCCTGCTGATACCGCTGTTCGCGGGGCTGGCCCTTGTCACTCTGCCGGTCACCACCGCCCAGGCCGCCTCCACGCTCACCAACGGCGGCTTCGAGTCGAACGGCACCGGAACCGCCACGCCGACCGGCTGGTCGACGTACTCGGCGGGCGGCCAGAACGCCGCCTCCTTCACCGAGTCCGGTGGCCACAGCGGCAGTTACCGCCTCACCCACTACTCGTCCGCCGCCTACAAGGTGGAGACGTACCAGTACCTCTCCGGGCTGACCAACGGGAACTACACCCTCACCGCCTGGGTCCGCTCCGGCGGCGGCCAGAACTCGGCGTACATCGCGCTGAAGAACTGCGGCAGCACCGAGCAGCGCACCGGGCTGCCGGTGTCCAGCAGCGGCTGGGTCCGGATCGTCACCTCCATCGCGGTGACGAACAACCAGTGCACGATCAGCATCAACTCCGATGCCAACGCGGGCAACTGGATCAACGTCGACGACCTGACGTTCGCCTCCGGCACGACGGGCCTGAGCATCAAGGGCGCCGACATCTCCTCCCTCGCCAAGAGCGAGGCGCTGGGCGGCGTGTACAAGAGCAGCTCCGGCACCACGACCGACGCGCTCACCGTCCTGAAGTCCTCCGGCATGAACTACGCGCGCCTGAAGGTCTGGGTGAACCCCGCCGACGGCTACAACAACAAGACGCGCGTCCTCGCCATGGCCAAGCGCATCAAGGCGCAGGGCATGAAGCTGCTGGTCGACTTCCACTACTCCGACACCTGGGCCGACCCGGGCAAGCAGACCAAGCCCGCAGCCTGGTCCGGACACACCTACAGCCAGCTCAAGACGGACGTCTACAACCACACGTACGACGTCCTGAACGCCCTCAAGGCGCAGGGCACCACCGCCGACATGGTGCAGGTCGGCAACGAGATCAACGGCGGCATGCTCTGGTCCGAGGGCTCCACCGACAACTGGTCGCAACTCGCCGGGCTGCTCAACTCCGGCTACAGCGCGGCCAAGGCGGTCTCCTCCTCCACCGTGGTGGCTCTGCACCTGGCCAACGCGGGTGACGACGCCACCGTCCGCTGGTGGTTCGACAACGCGAAGACGTACGGGATCAACTACGACGCGGTCGGCCTGTCGTACTACGGCTACTGGCACGGCACGCTCGCCGCGGCGCAGACCACGCTCGACGACGTCGCCTCCCGCTACGGCAAGCCCGTGTTCATCGCCGAGACGGCCTACCCCTTCCGTCTCGACAGCGACGACTCGCTCACCAACCAGATCGACACCACCGGTGAACTGGTCTCCGGCTACGCGGCCTCGACGGCCGGGCAGACGGCGTGGATGAACGACGTGGCGAGCATCGTGGAGGCCGTCCCGAACGGACGCGGCCTCGGTGTCTTCTACTGGGAGGCCACCTGGACGGCGGTCACCGGCAACGGCTGGGACCCGGCCGACGCCACCTCCGGCAACGGCTGGGAGAACCAGGCCCTGTTCGGCTTCGACGACAAGGCGCTGCCCGCCATGTCGTGGTTCAGCCACCGCTGAGCAGGTGACGAAGGACTGAACGCATGAGGAGGGGCCCGGTCGCCAGGCGCGGCCGGGTCCCTTCGCGCGTGACGGCGCACGCCGGGGGCCGAACGGCCCATCCGACCCTGCCCGTTCGGCCCCCGGCCGGGGCCGCTGGGGCCTGGGCACACGGCCCCCGGCCGCGAGACAGTGACCGTACGGCGCGGTGCCGGACCGACCGAGGGGGAAGAGATGCTGAGGGTGCCGAGCAACGAGAGACGGCTGGACATCCTGGAGTGGCTCCGGGACCCCGCCGCGCACTTCCCACCGCAGCCCCACGCCGACCCCGTCACCGACGGCGTCTGCTCCCAGTCGGTCGCCGACAAGCTGGGAGTGAGCCGCCCGGTGGCCAGCGCACACCTCGAACTCCTCGCCGGAATAGGACTGTTGCGGGCCACCAGGATCAGGAGCCGCACCTTCTACCGCCGTGACGAGGAGCGCATCGCCGATGTGCGGTGGCTGTTCGAGAAGGGCTGGTAGCAACGCCGGCACCCGGCCCGGCGGCGGCCGCATACCGCGGGACGAGGGTGTACCGCGGCATGACGACGGCGGATCAGGCAGACTCGGCGGGTGGACAGCTATGGAATGGTGCACCGAGAACCCGCTCCCGAACGGTACGGACGCCTGCGCGTGCGGACCGACGATCTCGGCCCTGCGCGCTGGCTGACCGAGCGTGCCCCTGGGAACGGCGACTTCGGCACGGTGGCGGGTGTCGCCGCGCCGGGGTTCGCCGCCTACGCGAGGGTGCTGCATCCGGCGTCACTGGGGGAGCGGCCGGTGCGGTGGTCGACGGTGGGTGCCGCCTACGGCCGTGAGGTCGCGCCGGGCACGAACTGGCACGAGCTGATCGGGACCGACCGGGAATATCAGAACGCGGCCGACTACGGCCTGCCCGGTGTCTGGGACGAACACGCGGCGGAGGGGCCCACCCCGCCAGGTGTCGCCCGGGCGCTGATCCCGATCCTGGCCCGGCACACGCGGAACCCCGAGCGCTGCTGGTTCGGGCTGTGGAACGGCTACGGCCGCTGGGACTTCGATCTGTTGCCCTCCTTCGAGACCCCCGGCCGGGACGAGGTACTGCTCGCCGGAACGCTGGACGAAGCCGTCTCGCCGGTGTCCCTGGACGAGTTCGCCGAGCTGCCCGATCTGTGGTGGCCCGAGGATCGCGCCTGGTGCCTGGGCGGCGACGTCGACCTGGTGAGCACCTACATCGGCGGGTCCGAGGCGTTGATCGCCGAGTTGCTGGCCGCCCCGGAGCTGGAGGCACACCGGGTGTCGCCCGGCGACGCGGTCGGCTGACGCTCCGGTGCGCCGGTACCGAGCACTGCTGCGCGCCATGAGGCCGTGCGGCCGGCGCCACCGGTTCGGAGTGCCGAAGCCCGGGGCGCAACCGCTCACCGCTTCTCCCGTCCCCACTGCGGCCCGACCCGGTCCCACGCCCTGCCCCACTCGTCGATCCGGCGGCGGTCCAGCTGACGGCGCAGGACGCGTCCGCCGGCGTAGACCGGCGCGGCGAAGGCCGTCGCGGCCAGCAGGCCGAGCGCGTCGGCCTGCACGGAACTCTCCGTCGCGGACGGAGGGCGGGTGACGAGCCGGCCCTGACCGTTCACCCAGACCTTGACCTCGGAGCCGACCCGATGTCCCGCATCGAGCATTGTCCGGTCGGTGCGCGTGGTGCCGTCCGCCGTCCAGCGGACCGTGGCGCGGACCCGGGTACCCTCCCAGCCGGCCCGTACCGGGCTCGACGTGTTGTCCATCAGCACGGCCTGCACGGGATGCCGATCGGCGCGCTGCCGGGCGAAGGCGTCCTCGGTGGAGTGCGCGCAGACCGTGCCGACAAAGGGGGCACCGACCGCGATGGCCGTCCATACGCCCAGGACGACCCACCCTTCGACGACATCGTCGCGTCGCCGCAACGGATTCCTGCGCCACCTCCACAGCCATCGGCCGCGCGTTGCCTGCCCGTCGTGCTGTCCCGACGGCCTGCCCGCCCCGTGCCCGCTCCGCTGTGTCGGCCTGCCATTGCCTCGCATCGCGTCGCACCTCCTCCTCCGGCCCTTCACGACCGTCCGTCACGACCGTGACACCCGGACGAGTTCCCAGATGAGGGCAGCTGAGGCAGGAGTGGGAGGACCGTTCGGCGTGACGCGCCGGCCCGGCCGCGGTCAGTTCAGGGCGGCCTCGCCGGACCTCGCGGAGGGCGCCCGCTGCCGCAGGCGGCGCAGCATCCGGGCGTCCTCGAAACCGACCTCGCGGGCCGCGCCCTCCACCGTCGCACCATGGCTGATCAGGTGCTCGGCGCGCTCCAGCCGGAGCATCTGCTGATAGCGCAGCGGGGTGAGGCCGTCGGCGGCGCGGTGGAACAGCCGGGTCAGCGTGCGCTCGCTGACGCCGACGGAGGACGCCAGCCGGGCCAGCGGAAGCTGCTCGGCGAACCGCGCGTCGATGAGGTCCTGGACGCGGTGGACCGTGTCGTCCAGATGGGAGCGGTGCCGCAGCATGGCGCTGGCCTGCGGTTCGTGGCCGTTGCGGCGGGCGTAGACGACCATGTTCCGCGCCACCTGGGCGGCGCTCGCCGCGCCGTGGCGTACGGCCAGCAGATGCAGCGCCAGGTCGATGCCGCTGGCGATACCCGCCGACGTCACCACCCGGTCGTCGGTGGTGAACAGCACGTCGCGGACCACGATCGCGCGGGGATGGCGGGTGGCCAGCTCGTCCTGGTGCTCGTGGTGGGTGGTGCATCGGCGCCCGTCCAGCAGTCCCGCGAGGCCGAGCGCCTCGGCTCCGGCGCACACGCTGGCGACGGTGCCGCCGGCGGCATGGTGGGAGCGCAGACGCTCCAGGGTGGCCGGGCCCGGTTGCGGGCCGCCCCGCAGGGTGGGCGCCCGCCAGCCGGGCACCATGACGAGGTCGTCGGCGCCGAGATCCGGCCATTCGGTCCGCGCGGTCAGCGGCAGTCCCTGGGCGCTGTGCACCTGCTCCTGCTCGCCGACGTAGGCGATGCGGTAGGGCAGCCCGTAGCCCGCCGCCGTACTGAAGACCTGGGCCGGACCGGCCAGATCGAGCAGATGGACGCCGGGCAGCAGGACGAAGACGACAAGGCTCACGCCTGGGATGCTCCCCTCTCCGCCTCCAGTTCGGCCACCGTGGCGATCCGCGCGAAGCGGTCGCGCAGGACCGCCTCCGTGCGCTCGATGATCGCATCCGCGCCGAGGTCACCGATCGGGTTGGTGGTCGTCGCGTCGGTCACGAAGGTCATCCGGTAGCCGAGGTCGCTGCCGACCCGGGTGGTGGTCTCCACGCACTGCTCGGTGCGGATGCCGCAGACCGACAGCTCGCGCACGCCGGCCTCGGTCAGCCGCTGCTGCAGATTGGTGGTGGTGAAGGCGTTGTGGGAGGTCTTGTGCAGGACCGGTTCGCCGGGCTGCGGCTGCTCCAGTTCTTCCATCAGCCGTACGTGACCCAGGGCGGGGTCGAACACGGTTCCGCTGCCGGGCTCGGAGTGCAGGACCCAGACCACCAGGTCGCCGCTCGCGCGGGCGAGGCGGACCAGCCGGTTGACCGGATCCGCGATCTTGGGGTTGGCGGCCTGCTCCCACTCCTTGCGGGCACGGAAGGATTCCTGGACATCGATGACGATCAGCGCTCGGTTCATGTCCCCCATTCTGGTCTGCGCCGATGCCCGGGGAGCAGGCCCGATCCAGGCCTCCACCGGAACGATCCGGTCACGCCCGCCGCCGGGCCCGCGCGCGGCGCGCTTGCCCCCTCCCGCGGATCGCGGCAGCCTACGCAGACATGGCCCACCTACGCACAGCCCACCGCCCTCAGGTCCTCCAGCCCCAACGCCTCGTCGCGATCGGCGGTCACGGCCCCGAGGACGTCGTCGCCGACAGACGCGGCCGCGTGCTGACCGGAGTCGAGGACGGACGCATCCTGCGCCTGGACGGCGTCGCGGACCCCTCCGGTGTGCGGGTCGAGACGCTCGCCGACACCGGCGGCAGGCCCCTGGGGCTCGAACTCCTCCCGGACAACGCCCTGTTGGTCTGCGATGCCCGGCGCGGCCTGCTGCGGGTGTGCCTCGACGACGGCACCGTGCACGTCCTCGCCGATTCGGTGGAAGGACAGCTGCTCCGGTTCTGCAGCAACGCGGTCGCCCTGTCCGACGGCAGCATCTACTTCACGGTCTCCAGCCGGAGTTACCCCCTGGAGCAGTGGATCGGCGACCTGGTCGAGCACACCGCGACCGGACGGCTGCTGCGCCTCGCAGCCGGCGACAAGGAACCCGAAGTCCTCCTGGAGGGGCTGCAGTTCGCGAACGGGATCGCGCCGGCAACCGACGAGTCCTTTCTCGTCGTCGCCGAGACAGGCACCCGCCGGCTCACCCGCTACTGGCTCACCGGACCGACGGCCGGTCGCAGCGAGGTCTTCGCCGACGATCTGCCGGGGCAGCCGGACAACCTGTGGCGCAGCCCGGGCGGACCGATCTGGGTGGCACTCGCCGGGCCCCGCGTCCCCCCGCTGGAGCTGCTGCACCGCCGGGGCCCCGCCGTCCGTGCCGCCGCCGCGAAGGTGGCCGTACGGGCGCCGTTCCGGCCTCCGGGCCTCGCCGCCGTCCTCGCCGTCGACGAGCAGGGCCGCACCCTGCACCACCTGGAGCGGCGACGCGCCCCCTTCCGTATGGTCACCAGCGTCTGCGAGGCCGACGGTCGGCTGGTCCTGGGCAGCCTGTGGGAGCGCGGCGTGGCGGTGTGCGATCTGCCGGAGTCCACCGGCTGACGACCGTGGCGAGGCCTCGGGGAAGGTAAGAAGTGGTTGTGAGCCGACTCTTGGTGATCATCCGTGCGATCGTCGGTGCGCCTGCGCGTACCTGACCGACCGGGTGGTGGGGACCCTGCGCGACACTGTCTCCCCGGCCCCTTCACGGCCACCGGCGTTGGCGACCCTGTGCCGGGCCCCCGCTGCCCGCAGCGGCGGCCGCGGCGCGGCGTTCGGGGAGTCTCGGTGCGGCTGGGGCCCTGCGGGGGTGGGCGGCGGGAACCCCCGCGTGGGCGTGGGGCGTCACGTCCGTGTAGTAAGACTGTGCCCGCCGCACTCCTTCTCTGAGCAGAACTGGATCCCATGAGCGTCATCAACGTCGGTCAGGCCGTCGTCCTCGGAGCGATCGAGGGCGTGACCGAATTCCTGCCTGTGTCCTCCACCGGCCACCTCAAGATCGCCGAGGGGCTCATGGACATCCCCGTCGACGACGACGCCGTCGTGGGATTCTCCGCCGTGATCCAGGTCGGCGCGATCGCTGCCGTCCTCGTGTACTTCTTCAAGGACATCGTGCGGATCGTCTCCGCCTGGGGCCGTGGGCTGCGCGACCGCGAGGAGCGCACGAGCCATGACTACAAGTTCGCCTGGTGGGTCATCTACGCGACCATCCCGATCGTGATCGTGGGCCTGGCCGCCAAGCCGCTCATCGAGGGGCCGCTCGCCTCGCTGTGGGTGGTGGCGGGTTCGCTGATCGCCGGCAGCGCCGTGATGTGGGCGGCGGACCAGATGGGCCGGCACAAGCGCGGTGAGGACGACACCTCGTTCAAGGACGCGATGCTGGTGGGCAGTTCGCAGATCCTCGCCCTGCTCTTCCCGGGTTTCTCGCGCTCCGGCGCCACCATGTCCACCGCGCTCATCCTGGACCTCGACCGGGTAGCCGCCACCCGGCTCTCCTTCTTCCTCGGCATCCCCGCCCTGACCGGCGCGGGCCTGTACGAGCTGAAGGACGCGCTGGGCACCGGGGTGGGCGTGGCCCCGCTGGTCGTCGGCACGGTCGTGTCGTTCGTGGTGGCGTACGGCTCGATCGCCTGGCTGCTGAAGTTCGTCGCCAAGCACTCCTTCAACGCGTTCGTGATCTACCGGGTCGTCATCGGTGTGCTGCTGTTCGGCCTGCTGGCGTCGAACACCCTCTGATCTTTCGCGGTCCGCCCGGCACGGGCGGGCTCGGCCGATCTCTCGTGCGGTCCACGGGGCGTGATACCGGTATTCAGGTATCGCGCCCCGTGAAAATTTAAATGCCAGTCCCTTGACAGCCCCCTCTCGTCCCCCGGAGGATCACCCCCGTGAACCTGTCAGACAGCCAGACAGGTGGTTCCGGCCCGCGGCGCATCAGCGCCATGGAAGCGGTGCTCGGCCATCTGCGCAGCGCCATTGAGCGCGGTGAGTACGCGGTGGGGGACAAGCTCCCCTCCGAGGCGGAGCTGTGCCGTCTTCTCGAGGTCAGCCGGCCCGTGTTGCGCGAGGCCCTGCGGGCCCTGCAGACCATGGGCCTGACCGTCTCCAAGACCGGCAAGGGCACCTTCGTCGTCGCCAGCGCCGTCGAGGACCCCACCTTCGGCGACTACGCGGCCAGTGACCTGCTGGAAGTCCGTCGGCACGTCGAGATCCCGGTGGCCGGGTACGCCGCCGCGCGGCGCACGCCGGAGGACCTCGACCATCTGGCGCACCTGCTGGACCGCATGGAGCACGAGACCGACACCACCGCGTGGGTCGCCATGGACACGCTCTTCCATCTCGCCGTCGCCCAGGCCGCCCAGAACCCGGTCTTCCGCCGGGTCATCGAGGAGATCCGGGACGCGCTGGCCCGCCAGTCGGCCTTCCTCAACGAGCTCGGCGGCCGGCGCGAGCAGTCCAACCGCGAGCACCGGGCGATCGTCGAGGCCCTCATCGACGGCAGCGAGGGCGACGCGGTGGAGGCCATGTCCCACCACCTCGACCGGGTCGAGACGACCCTCACCGACATCGTGCGTCCCGCGCACGCGGACACCCCCACGGAAGGCGGAACCGAAGCGTGAGCGAGCAGTTCCTCAAAGAAGAGACCCTGCCCACCGGGCAACCGGCCGCGCACGTCGACGCCGGAGACGCCGGCTACAGCAAGTCCCTGAAGTCCCGCCACGTCAACATGATCGCCATCGGCGGCGCCATCGGAACCGGCCTCTTCCTCGGCGCCGGCGGCCGCCTCGCCGACGCCGGCCCCTCCCTGTTCATCGCCTACGCCGTCTGCGGAATCTTCGCGTTCCTCGTCGTCCGCGCGCTCGGTGAGCTGGTCCTGTACCGGCCCTCCTCCGGCGCGTTCGTGTCGTACGCCCGCGAGTTCCTCGGCGAGAAGGGCGCGTACGTCGCGGGCTGGATGTACTTCCTGAACTGGGCGACCACCGGGATCGCCGACATCACCGCGGTGGCGCTCTACACGCACTACTGGGGCATGTTCTCCGACATCCCGCAGTGGGTGATCGCGCTCATCGCTCTCGCCGTCGTCCTCACCGTGAACCTGATATCCGTGAAAATGTTCGGCGAACTGGAGTTCTGGTTCGCCATCATCAAGGTGAGCGCGCTGGTCGTCTTCATGCTGATCGGCATCTTCCTGCTGGTCACGCAGCACCCCGTGGACGGCCACAACCCCGGCCCGTCCCTGATCACGGACAACGGCGGCATCTTCCCCAACGGCCTGCTGCCCATGCTGCTGATCATCCAGGGCGTCGTCTTCGCCTACGCCTCCGTCGAGCTCGTCGGCGTCGCGGCGGGAGAGACCGAGAACCCCGAGAAGATCATGCCGAAGGCGATCAACTCGATCATGTGGCGCGTGGGCCTCTTCTACGTCGGCTCCGTGGTCCTGCTGTCGATGCTCCTGCCCTGGAGCAAGTACAGCGCGGCGCAGAGCCCCTTCGTCACGGTGCTCTCCAACATCGGCATCCCGGCCGCGGGCGGCGTGATGAACCTCGTCGTCCTCACCGCCGCCATGTCCTCGCTCAACTCCGGCCTGTACTCCACCGGCCGCATCCTGCGCTCGATGGCGATGTCGGGATCCGCACCGAAGTTCACCGGCCACATGAGCCGCAGCCAGGTCCCCTACGGCGGCATCCTGCTCACCAGCGGCATCTGCGTCCTCGGCGTCGGCCTCAACTTCGTAGTCCCCGCCGACGCCTTCGAGATCGTGCTGAACTTCGCGGCGATCGGCATCCTCTCCACCTGGGGCATGATCATGCTCTGCCACCTGCTGTTCTGGCGGAAGACCCAGAACGGCGAGCTGTCCCGGCCGAGTTACCGGCTGCCCGGCTCACCGTGGACCGAGATCGTCACCATCGGCTTCCTCGTCTCCGTGCTCGTGCTGATGTACGCCGACGGAGGCGCCGGACGTACCACCGTGCTGTGTCTCCCGCTGATCGCCGCCGCGCTCGTCGCCGGCTGGTACGGAGTGCGCCGCCGCGTGGCCGCGATACAGGTCGAGGCAGGAAAGTGAACCAGGCAGTGATGTACGGCAGTTCGGTCTCCGCGGCCCCCGCGATCCGCGAACCCCTCCACGCACCCGTCGCCCATCTCGTCCGCGGCGGCGTCATCGAGGGCATCCACTACGGCTCGGTGGTCGTGCTGGCCGCCGACGGTGGCGTCGACCTCCAGATCGGCGACATCGAGGCCGCCTGCTACCCCCGCTCGGCACTGAAGCCCGTCCAGGCCGTGGCGATGCTGCGGGCCGGGCTGCCGCTGGACGGCGAGCTGCTGTCGCTCGCGGCGGCCAGTCACTCCGGCGAGGAACGCCATCTGGCCGGCACCCGGCGCATCCTGGAGCTGGCAGGCCTGCCCGAGAGCGCCTTGCGCAACGCGCCGGACCTCCCCTTCGACCCCGTGGTCCGGGAGGCCTGGGTACGCGAGGGCCGGTTGCCCTCCCGGCTGGCCCAGAACTGTTCCGGCAAGCACGCGGCCATGCTGCTGACCGCACGGCTCAACGGGTGGTCGCTCGACGACTACCTGGACCCCGGGCACCCCCTGCAACAGGCCATCGCCGAGATCGTCGAGGACCTCACCGGCCAGGCGATCGCCCAGGTCACCGTCGACGGCTGCGGCGCGCCGCTCTTCTCGATCTCCCTGCACGGCCTCGCCCGCGCCGCCGCCCGGATCACCACGGCAGCACCGGGCACCCCCGAGGCGCAGGTGGCCGACGCGATGCGCGAACACGCCGAGATGGCCTCCGGCTCGGGCCGTGACGTCGCCGCGCTGATGCGGGCCGTACCGGGGCTGCTCGCCAAGGACGGCTTCGAAGGCGTCCAGGTCGCAGCCCTGCCCGACGGGCGCGCCGTCGCCGTGAAGATCGCCGACGGTGCCGACCGGGCCCGCGTCCCGGTGGCCGCCGCCGCCCTCGCCCGCGCCGGCGTCGATCCCGTCGCGCTCGCCGAGTTCGCCGGGGCCCCGCTGCTCGGCGGCGACGCCGTGGTCGGCAGCCTCCGGCCGACCCGCGCCCTCGACCCGGTGACCCGGCCCACGTACGCCTGATCCCGATCCGGTCACCCGGCCCACGTACGGCCTGATCCCGAACCGGTACCTCCCCGCTCGTACGCCCTCCTCAGCCCCCTGCGCCCGACCGCCCCCTCCCGAAGGAAGACCCGCACCGACATGACCGCCGCAACCCATCGCAGCGAGCACGACCTGCTCGGCGACCGCGACGTCCCCGCCGAGGCGTACTGGGGCATCCACTCCCTGCGCGCCACGGAGAACTTCCCCATCACGGGCACGTCGATCTCCGCCTACCCGCACCTGATCGACGCCCTCGCCGCGGTCAAGGAGGCCGCCGCGCACGCCAACGAGGACCTCGGCCTGCTCGAACCGAGGAAGGCCGCCGCGATCGTCGAGGCCTGCCGGGAGATCCGCGACGGCAAGCTGCACGACCAGTTCGTCGTCGACGTCATCCAGGGCGGCGCCGGCACCTCGACCAACATGAACGCCAACGAGGTGATCGCCAACCGGGCGCTGGAGCTGCTCGGGCACGCCAAGGGCGAGTACCGGCACCTGCATCCCAACGAGGACGTCAACCTCGGCCAGTCCACCAACGACGTCTACCCGACCGCTGTGAAGATCGCCACGGTCTTCGCCGTACGAGGCCTGCTCAAGGCGATGGCCGTGCTCCAGGACGCGTTCGCCCGCAAGGCCGTCGAGTTCCGTGACGTACTGAAGATGGGGCGCACCCAGCTCCAGGACGCCGTGCCGATGACGCTCGGCCAGGAGTTCTCGGCGTTCGCGGTCATGCTGGACGAGGACCGCAGCCGCCTCGCCGAGGCCGTCGAGCTGATCCACGAGATCAACCTCGGTGCCACCGCGATCGGCACCGGCCTCAACGCCCCCGCCGGCTATGCCGAGTCGGCGCGCCGCCACCTCGCCGACATCACCGGACTGCCGCTGGTGACGGCGGCGAACCTGGTCGAGGCGACCCAGGACTGCGGGGCGTTCGTGCAGATGTCGGGTGTGCTGAAGCGGATCGCCGTCAAGCTCTCCAAGAGCTGCAACGACCTGCGGCTGCTGTCGTCGGGGCCGCGGGCCGGCCTCAACGAGATCAACCTGCCGCCGGTGCAGGCCGGTTCGTCCATCATGCCCGGCAAGGTCAACCCGGTGATCCCCGAGGTCGTCAACCAGGTCGCCTTCGAGGTGATCGGCAACGACGTCACCATCACCATGGCCGCCGAGGCCGGACAGCTCCAGCTCAACGCCTTCGAGCCGATCATCCTGCACTCCCTGTCCGAGAGCATCACCCATCTGCGCGCCGCCTGCCTCACCCTCGCCGAGCGCTGCGTGGACGGCATCACCGCAAACACGGAGGGACTGCGCGCCGCGGTGGAGAACTCCATCGGCCTGGTCACCGCCCTCAACCCGCACATCGGCTACACGGCGGCCACCGACATCGCCAAGGAAGCTCTCGCCTCCGGACGCGGCGTGGCCGAACTCGTCCTGGAGAAGGGCCTGTTGCCCGCCGAGCGGCTTGAGGCGCTGCTGCGGCCCGAGGTGCTCGCCGGCACCGGCACCGCGCAGGCGATCTGACCCGATGAGCACCAGGACCGGAGGGACGGCACAATGGTGATCATGTCTCCGTCGCTGACCTTCCAGCCGGTCCTGGAGCGCATCGCCACCGAGATCGCGCAGACCCCCGGCCGCGGCCGGCCCGCCGACTACATCCCGGCGCTGGCCGCCCGCGACCCGCGCAGCTTCGGCATGGCCGTCGCCGAGCTCGACGGCACGGTGTACGGCGTGGGGGACTGGCGCAACCCGTTCTCCACCCAGTCCCTCACCAAGGTGTTCACCCTCGCCCTCGACCTGGCCCGCGAGAGCGACGAGCTGTGGGAGCACGTCGGCCGCGAGCCCTCCGGCAACCCGTTCAACTCTCTGGTCCAGCTGGAGTACGAGAACGGCATCCCGCGCAATCCGTTCATCAACGCGGGCGCCCTCGTCGTCACCGACCGGCTGCAGACCCAGACCGGCGACGCGGCGGGCACCCTGCTGGAGTTCCTGCGCACCGAGAGCGGCAACTCCGCGCTCACCTTCGACAAGGACGTGGCCGCCTCCGAGGCCGCGCACGGGGACCGCAACGCGGCGCTCGGCCACTTCATGGCGTCCTACGGCAACATCGACAACCCGGTACCGGTCCTCCTGGAGCAGTACTTCCGCCAGTGCTCCATCGAGGCGTCCTGCGCCGACCTCGCCCTGGCCACCGGATTCCTGGCCCGGCACGGCATCCGCGCCGACGGCTCCCGGCTGCTCACCCGCAGCCAGGCCAAGCAGGTCAACGCCGTGATGCTCACCTGCGGCACGTACGACGCGGCCGGCGACTTCGCCTACCGCGTCGGCCTGCCCGGCAAGAGCGGCGTCGGCGGCGGCATCATCGCGGTCGTCCCCGGCCGCTGCACGCTGTGTGTGTGGAGCCCGGGCCTGGACCAGCGTGGCAACTCGGTGGCGGGTGTCGCCGCCCTGGACCGCTTCACCACACTGACCGGACTGTCCGTGTTCTGAGCGCCCGCGCCCACCCCGGCGGTCAGCCGAGGAACTCGGTCACCGCCGGCATGAGCAGCTCCGTACGCCGCATCAGGGCGATGTGCGTGGTCGCGGGCAGCACCGCCAGCCGGGCGTCGGGAATGAGGCCCTGCATCTCGGCGGCGTGCTCGACCCGTACGAAGTCGGTGTCCCCCACGACCAGCAGCGTGGGCATCGCCAGCCCGCGCAGGTCGTCGGCGCTCCAGGGCAGCGGGGCGTGCGCCGCGGCCGTGCACCTGCCGAGGAAGTCCTGGAAGTGCTCGGGATGGGGCGCGACGGCCGCGTAGGCCTCGGCCATCTCCTGGAAGTCGGCCTCGCTCGGCAGCCTCGGCGAGGTGTAGTCGGGTGTGCGGACGTCGTCGTGGTAGCCGTCCTGGGCGTACTGCGTGGAGGCGAGCACGAGCTTGCCCACCCGCTCGGGGTGCCGTACGGCGATCTCCAGGGCGGTCAGTCCGCCGAGGCTGAAACCGAGGAAGTCCGCCTGCCCGATGCCGAGTTCGTCGAGCAGCGCCACCACGTCGGAAGCCAGGTTCGGCACGGTCATCGCCCGCTCCGTGTCGGCGGTGCGGCCGTGGCCCTGAAGCTCCGGAGCCACCACACGCCTTCCTGCCGCAAGGGCGGGCAGCACCGCCGCGAAGGACAGGCCGATGGTCAGCACGCCGCCGTGCAGCAGGACGAGCGGACGCCCGGTGTCGTGCTCGGCGCCGTGGATCTCGTAGTACATCTCCAGGCCGTTGACCTTGGCGTAGGCGGAGGTGTTCGCCATCGTCATCACGTCCGTTCTGTGGAGTGGAAGGGCCGGTGGAAGGGGGATACACGGCAGACCGGCCGCACCCGCGGAACTCATCGCCGCGACGGAGCCGCTCGCCCGTGGATCACTCCCGGGCTTATAGTCAACGCCGGTCATCAGCACCCGAGAGGCATCTGTATGCACGACACAGCCGACTTAATCGCGAAGACCTACGCGCTGGGCGCCGGACCGTGGACGATCCGGTCCGTCACCCGCGGCGCCCTGGGCCAGATCTGGAAGCTCTCCGGAAACGGCTCCTCATGGGCGGTCAAGGAACTGCTCTTCGGCTGCGACGAGGAACAGGTCGAACGGGAGGCCGCACTGCGGCAGGCCGCGGAGAGCCTGGGCATCGTGTCCCCGCGGCTCATCCTCAACCGGCAGGGCGCACACGTCTCACGGCTCGGCCCGTCCTCGGACGGGTCCGACGGATCCTTCGTCAAGTTGTACGACTGGATCGACGGCACCAAGACGGACGCGTCCGATCCGGAGATCCTGGACTGGTTCGGCGGGGCCATGGCGCTCCTGCACACGGCGGGGGAGGGCACGAGCGAGCCGCCGGACGCCTGGTACGAGCAGTGCCCTCAGGACGCCGACTGGAAGAAGCTCCACGAGGAGGTCCAGCGGGCCGGGCTGCCGTGGTCGGACGAGCTGGGCCGGTTCATCGCCACGTCCGCGGCGGAGCTGGCCCGGTGGGTGACCCCGGCCGATCCCGGCGACCTGGTGACGTCGCATCTCGACCTGCAGCCGCAGAACGTTCTCGTCCGCAAGGACGGGCCGGTCCTCCTCGACTGGGACAACGCCGGGCCCACCTCCGCGGAACGCGAACTCGCGCGCGCCCTCTACGTATGGTCGGGCGGCAGCGACGCGGACACCGGGTCCGCGCGGCGACTGATGCGGGCCTATCGCGGCGCCGGAGGCGGTGCGGTGATCAAGGGGCCGGAGTCCTTCGCGATGCTCTTCGCCACGGACCTGAACTACATCCGTGTACAGGCCGAGTGCGCCGTCGATCCGGCCGTGACGCCCGCGCAGCGCGAGTTCGGGAGCAGCCAGGTGGTCGCCTGCCTGCGCCGCCTGCCGGACCTGGCGGCGATCTCCCGGCTGACCGCGGCGGTACAGGACGTGGGCTGACCGAGCACCGATCACACGGAGGTCACACGCAGGCCGTCGCCCCGAGGGGAGTGTGTCGCTTTCCGGTCATCCGGCGTTGACACGCTGCCCGAGTGTTGGCCATGGCTTTTCCCGTCGATCTACGCCGCTGCCAGGCCCTGGGCCTGGTCGGTACAGCCGTGCTCGCGCTGGGAGGTGAGACGGCCGGGGCCCTGCCGGTCCGGGAGCTGCTCGCGCCCGCCTCCGCGCGCGCCGCGCTCGGCGTGGTCGGCGTGTACTTCGGCGTCGTCCTGCTGATCGCCGCCTGGGTCCTTCTCGGCAAGGTCGTACGCGGCCCCGAACCACCCTCCGTGCGCGCCCTGTTGGCCGTGCTCGCCGTGTGGACGGCGCCACTGCTGCTGGCGCCGCCGCTGTTCAGCCGGGACGTGTACAGCTATCTCGCGCAGGGCGCCATGGTCGACGCACACCTCGACGTCTACGCACACGGACCGGCGCAGCTCGGCGGACCTCTCGTCGACGAGGTGGCGCCGATGTGGCGGCAGACCGCGACACCGTACGGCCCGGTCTTCCTCGCCGTCGCCTCCGCGCTGTCCGGCCTCACCGGGGGCGACCTGCCGGCCGGGCTGCTCGGCATGCGCCTGGTGGCCCTGCTCGGTGTGGCGCTGATGGCGGCGGCGCTGCCCCGCCTCGCCCGGCACAGCGGCGCCGACCCGGCCGCCGCACTGTGGCTGGGGGCGCTCAACCCCCTTGTGCTGCTGCACCTGGTGGCCGGGGCGCACAACGACGCCCTCATGCTCGGCCTGCTCGGCATCGGGCTGGTCGCCGCGCGCGGCCGCCTGCATGTGCTCGGCGTCGTCCTCGTCACGCTGGCGGCGCTGGTCAAGGCACCCGCCGCGCTCGGGCTGCTCGCGGTCGTCGCGCTGCGCGGCCGCCGGGGCCTGGCCGGAACCCTCCTGATCACGGCAGGTGTCGCCCTGGCCACGACGGCGGCGGCCACTGCCGTGGCAGGCACCGGCTACGGCTGGATAGCGGCCCTGAAAACCCCGGTCTCGCCGCACAACTGGGCACCCACCAGCGTGCTCGGTCGCGCCACCGGCGCCCTGCTCCACGACCTGGGCAGCGGCCTCGCCCCACTGGCCGTGCCGCTCTGGCAGGCGGCCGGTCTCACGGCGACCGCACTGCTCCTGCTGTTCATCTGGCTGCGCCTCAAACCCGGCCCGGTCCACGCCCTGGGCCTGAGCCTCGCTGCCCTGGCCGCACTCGGCCCAGCGATCCGGCCCTGGTACGCCCTGTGGGGCCTGTTCCTCATCGCCGCCGCCGCGCCCGGCCGGGCGACCCGCCCGCGCGTCGCCGCCGCGATCGGCGTCCTGGCTCTGGCCGTGGTGCCGGGCGGCGGCTCGGCGGATGTCGATCAGGTCGTACTTGCGGTCTCCGGGGGCGCGCTCGCCGCGGTGGTGCTCTGGCAGGCCCAACAGGCGGCGCAGGCACCGGTGTTGGGACGGACCGTATGAGAGCAGTGCTCACGGGGATCGGTGCCAGGGCGGGTCGCATGAGAGGACCTCGCGTCGCACTCGCGGGTCATACGGGCACGGATCGCGGCCGGTTGCTCCTGCTGCTCGGCCTCGCCGCCGCTGTCACCCTGTTCACCGCGACCGTGCCCCTGCTGCGTGACTGGTTCGACCTGCGCGTCTACTACGGCGCCGTGGACGCGTGGGCCCGCCACGGCGGCCGGATCTACGACTACCGGGTCCCGGGGACGACGTACGGCTTCACGTATCCGCCGTTCGCCGCCCTCAGCATGCTGCCGATGAGTGTGCTGGGGCTGGACGGGGCGATCGTGGTCTGCCTGCTGCTCAACCTTGTCGCGACGGGCACGGTGGTGTGGATTCTGGTCGGCCCCTCGCTGCGCCGCTACGGCTGGTTCGGGTTCGGCCTGGCGGGCTGTCTGCTGGCGCTGTTCGAACCTGTTCGGGACACGTTCAGCTTCGGGCAGGTCAACCTGCTGCTGCTGGCCCTCGTGCTCGGTGACGCGTGGCTGCTGTCCACCGGCAGGGGCAGATGGGCGGGCGTCGGCATCGGTCTGGCCGCGGCGGTGAAGCTCACGCCCGTGCTCTTCATCGGGCTGTTGCTGCTCGCCCGGCGCCGGCGCGCCGCCGGGGTGGCCACGGCCACCGCCGCCGTCGCGACCGCGCTTGCGGCGTGGGCGGCGCCGGACGCCTCGCGCTTCTACTGGACCGACGCGGTGTGGGACACCACCCGCATCGGCCGTCTTGGCTATGTCTCCAACCAGTCCCTCCAAGGTGTGCTGGCCCGGCTCGCGCAGCCGCACGAGCCGAGCCGGGCCGTCTGGGCGGTGGCAGCCCTCGCGGTGCTGTGCGTGTGGGCGTGGCGGGCGCACCGCGCGGTGGCCGCCGATGACTGGATGGCCGCCTTCGCTCTCACCGGACTCGCTGCCTGCCTGGTCAGCCCCATCACCTGGGTGCATCACCTGGTCTGGCTGCTGCCGTCCTTCGCCGTGCTGCTGCACCGGCACCGGCCGTGGACCGCCGCCGTCCTGTACGCGGTGCTGTGCAGCAGCGTGGTGTGGCTGTGGTTCCACGACTCGTCCGGAATCGACGGCTTCCTCGGCAGCAACACGTACACATGGATCACCCTCGGGCTGCTGCTGCGACTGCCCGTCGGTCAGTCGCGTGTGCCCCGGCCGCCCCTGAGCCGCAGCGCCAGCGCCACGCCCCCCGCGCCCAGACCGGCCGCGCACCCGATACCGGCCGCCGCCGCCCAGCCGGCTCCGTCACCCGCGGACAGCGACGCGGCCGCGGCCGGGGTCGGCGTCGGTGTCGGTGTCGCGTGCAGCGCGGCGGGCCCCGACCGGGGCACGGCCCGCGAGTTGACGAGCGACCCCACCGGGTCGACCCGTCCGGCCGCCCCGAAACCCCAGTCGAGCAGCGAGCGGGCCTCCTCGTACACGGTGAACCCGCCGCCCGCCTGAGGGTTCATCACCGTGACGACCAGGGTGCGCCCGCCCCGCTTCGCGGCGGCGACGAGCGTGTTGCCCGCGTTGGTGGTGTAGCCGTTCTTGACGCCGATCAGCCCGGGGTAGCGCTCCACGCCGTCGGCGCCGGTCAGCAGCCGGTTGGTGTTCTGGATGCCGTACGACCAGGTGCCGCCGCCGGGGAACTGCGCCTCGGCCGTGGAGCAGTACCGCGCGAAGTCCGCGTTGGCGAGACCCGCCCGTCCGAACACCGCGAGGTCGTACGCGGAGGAGACCTGCCCCGGCGTGTCGTACCCGTCCGGGGAGATGACGTGCGTGTCGAAGGCACCCAGCGTGCGGGCCTTGGCCTGCATCCGTACGGCCGTGGTGCGCCAGCCACCGTTCATCGCGGCCAGTACGTGCACGGCGTCGTTGCCGGAGTTGAGGAAGACACCGCGCCACAGATCGGACACCCGGTAGGAGTGCCCCTCGGCGACGCCCACCAGGCTGCTGCCGTCGCCGATTCCCGACAGCTCCTGCTCGGTGACGGTGTGCCGCAGGCCGCCGGGCAGCCCCGGCAGCACGGTCAGCGCGAACAGGGTCTTCAAGGTGCTCGCGGGCGGCAGCTTGCGGTGCGCGTCGTGCGCCGCGAGCACCGCACCGGTGCGGGCGTCCGCCACCAGCCACGACAGGGCGGAGACCTCGGGCACCTCGGGCGCGCCGGCCCGGGGCCGCACCTGTGTGTTCGACCGGTAGAGGGAGGGCGGCTGCGAGGCGGTGGGTCTCGGTGCACCCGGGTCCGTCGTGGCCCGGGCGAGGGCCGGACTCGGCGCCAGGGCCAGCGCGCCGGCCACGCACACGGCGGAGCAGGAGACGGCGACGCGGGTGAAGGAGGCCCGGGAGGCGGTGGCCCGAGGGAGGCCGGCGCGGAATGAGAATCCGATGGTCATACCGCCAACGTAGGAACGGACACGGCGTACACCGGGCTGCCAGGGCCGAGTGAAGGGATTCCAGCACCCGGATGCCGCACGCGAGGGGTGCCCGACCGGGTGCAGGGGCGCGGCCGACGGGCCGTCAGGAGGCGGGCAGCGTGGGATGGACCTGGCGCAGGAAGGTGGCGTTGTCCGGCGTGGCGCGCATGCGCTCCAGGAGGGTTTCGAGGTTCGCCTGTCCGTCCCGTGTCTGCAGGGCACGCCGCAGTCCGCGCATGGCGGTCAACTCGGCTGCGGGCAGCAGGAGTTCCTCGCGGCGGGTGCCGGAGGGGGTGATGTCGACGGCAGGGTAGAGGCGCCGGGAGGCGAGGGTGCGGTCGAGGCGGAGCTCCATGTTGCCGGTGCTCTTGAGCTCCTCGAAGAAGAAGTCGTCGGCTCGGGAGCCGGTCTCCACCAGCGCGGTGGCGAGGATGGTCAGCGAGCCGCCCTCCTCGGCGAGGCGGGCGGCGCCGAACAGCCGCTTGGGGCCTTGCAGCGCGCTCGCGTCGACGCCGCCGCTCAGGGTGCGGCCACCGGAGGCGGCCGCGTTGTTGTGGGCCCGGCACAGCCGGGTGAGGGAGTCCATCAGGATGACGACGTCCTCACCCTGCTCGACGAGCCGCTTGGCGCGCTCGATGACGAGCTCGGCGAGCGCGATGTGCTGCTTGGGCGTCTTGTCGAACGTCGAGGCGAAGACCTCGCCGCGCACGGAGCGCCGCATGTCGGTGACCTCCTCGGGCCGCTCGTCGAGCAGCATCACCATCAGGTGGCATTCGGGGTGGTTGCCCGCCACGGCAGCGGCGATCTGCTGGAGGAGCACGGTCTTGCCGGTCTTGGGCGGGGCCACGATGAGGCCGCGCTGACCCTTGCCGACCGGCGAGACCAGGTCGATGAGGCGGGTGGACACTCCGCCCGCCGGGTGTTCCAGGCGCAGCCGGTCGCGGGGGTGCAGCGGGGTGAGGTCGCGGAAGTGCGGTCGGCGCTTCAGGTCTTCGGGCGTACGGTCGTTGATCCGCTCGACCTCGGCCAGGGCGCGGGGCCCGCCGCGGACGCCTTCGACGCTGTCGCCCTTGCGCAGGCCGTGGCGGCGGATGAGCGCGGCGGAGACCTGGAGGTCGTTCGGCGCGGGCAGGCAGCTGTCGGCGGCCCGCAGATACCCCTGCCCGCCCTGCGCGATGTCGAGGACACCGGAGACCTGGGCCGGGAGCTGCTGCTGTACGGGAGGGTGTTCGAGTGTGGTGGTCATGGTGATCGGTCCTTTCAACGGACGGAGTCATGAGGGAAGGAGGGGAAGGCCGGGGGAGGCGGCGTGCTCACGCCCCCGTGCGGCGAAGGACAGCACCTCGGCTGCGACGAACGACGGGAACTGCCCGAGTCCGTGCTCACGAGGTGGTGCGAGGAAGCTGGACGGCCGGTCGGGATACGACGGGCGTGTCAGCGAGAAGAAGTGGAACTAGCACCGGCGCCCGAGACGGGGCGTACACAAGTGCTATCGGCACTGTACCACGCGGGGGCCCGGTGGAATGGTGATGTGCGCCTCAGGGGCTCGTCGCTCGTGCGCAGCCGGCGGATGAGCGGACCCGTCCCCGATCGGGGCGTCGGTGACGTCGTCCAGTTTCGTTCATGTGCGGCCCAAGTGGTCGTGGCGCAGCAGCAGTTCGCCGACCTCCTCATGGCGCAGGGCTGCGGACGCGGTGGGCGCGCCGGGTGGCGAAGGTCTACGGCTCTGTCGCGTGCCCACGTGACGACCCGCCGGTCGGGCTCTCGCGCAGCCGGTCGAGAACGGTGGGGGAGAGGCGGGCGGCCAGCTGCTCCAGCAAGGAGACCGTCTCGGCGACGGTGTCCTCGTCGTCGGTGCCGAGGGCGGCGGCGAGCGCGTCGTCGATCGGGGTGGTCGCGACCTCGGCCCGGCGCCCGGAGATCTCGGGGGACTGCCGGATCAGGGTGCGCCTGCGGTCGGTGGGGTCGGTTGCGGCCAGCACGGAGCCCGTCTCCCTGAGACGTGCCACGCAGGCCGAGACGGCACTCTGAGGCAGTCCGGTGCGCGCGGCGACCTCGCCGACCGTGGTGTCCGGGTGGGCGTAGACGTCGAGCATCACGATCAGGACGGACCGTGTGCTCGTGGAGCGCGGGCCGACGCCCTCGGTGGGGATGGCCTCCTCGCCGATCTTCATCAGGGTCCGACCGAGGAGGAAGAGTTCAGCTCCGTTCATGGCGGCAGATTACATCGAGTCAGATACATCAAAAATGATGCATCACTCTTGATGCATCATTTTTGATGAAGTACGTTCGATGTCGAAGCCCCGCACCGCACCCACCCTGTAACGGAGGACCACCATGAGCACTGCCGCGAACGCCGCCAGGACCGCCACCCTCGCCGTCCCTGGTGCCACGCTCCACTATGAAGTGCGCGGCTGCGGCCCCCTGTTGCTCGTGTCGCAGAGCGGCGAGGGGGATGCCAACCGCAGTGACGCGATGGTCGATCACCTCGTCGACACCTGCACCGTGGTGACGTACGACCGCCGGGGCCTTTCCCGCAGCGTTCTCGACGACCCGGCCCGGGGCGCGACCCTCGACGACCACGTCGACGACGTACACCGGCTGCTGGCCGAACTCACCGACGAGCCCGCGCTGATGGCCGGATGCAGCATGGGCGCCCTCATCGGGCTGCGGCTCGCGCTGCGGCACCCGGAACAGCTGAGCACACTCGTCGCGCACGAGCCCGCCATTCCGGGACTGTTGCCCGACGCCGAACGGCTGCACGCCCAGGAAGAGTTGGACGAGATGCGTGCCATCTTCCAGCGGGACGGCTGGATCGCCGGAGTGAAGAAGATCGGCGAGATCCTCGGCATCGACCCCGCCCGGCAGGAACTGGAGCCCGGCGCCAGGCTCGCCCCCTTCGACGCGTCGCGCGAGCCCAACTTCACCTTCTTCATCGAGCATGACGCGCCGACCATGACCCGGGCCGAGCTGAGCGCGCAGGAGATCAAGGCGCTCGCCTCGGGCCCCGTCCGCATCGTGCCCGCGGCCGGACGCACCACCCCGCGCACCGTCTTCGACTACCGGTGCGCCGAGGAGCTGGCCGCCGGACTCGGCACTGAGCTGCTGCACCTCCCCGGCGGGCACAACGGCAACCTCACTCACCCCAAGGGCTTCGCCGAGTTGCTGCGCGCAGCGCTGTGAGCAGGCAGAATCACCGGCGTACGACCCAGGACGCCAGGACCTGAGGCGTACGCCCGACTCGGCACCACAGGCCGCAGACCGCAGACTGGAGAACACCGGTGGACGTCTCGCCCGGCACGCCGCATCGTCTGGACCCCGCCGGAGGCTGCCCGCACGCCGACAACGCGCGGCTGCTCGCGCGCGGAAGTGTCGCGCCCGTGGTCCTGCCCGGAGGCGTGGAAGGCATGGCGGTGCTCGGGCACGACACGCTGAAGGAGTTCCTCGCGCACTCCGAAGTCGCCAAGGGTGCCGAGCACTTCACCGCACTGCGGGAGGGCCGCATAGCCGCCGGATGGCCGTTGATGACCTTCGCCACCGTACGCGGGATGACGACCGCGGACGACGAGGACCACCGGCGGCTCAGATCCCTGGTCAGTACGGCGTTCACGCCCCGTCGGGTGGAGCGACTGCGGCCGTGGATCGAGGAGTTGACCGATCAGCTGCTCGACGACCTCCGGCGCGCGGCGGACGGGAACAAGGGGGTCGCCGACCTGCGCCGGAACTTCGCGCTGCCCCTTCCGATGGGTGTCATCGGTGAACTGCTGGGCGTCGACGCCGAGTTCCGCGACCGGCTGCACCATCTGTCCAGCCAGGTGGTGGCCACCGACATCGGCCCCGAACAGGCCGTGGCCGCCAACCGTGAACTGGTAGCCGTCCTCGCCTCGGTGGCCGCCGCGCGGGCCGAGCGACCGGGCGACGACCTCACCAGCGCGCTGATCGCCGCCCGGGACGAGGAGGGCGACCGGCTCAGCCAGGAGGAACTCCTCGGCACCCTGGTGCTGATGATCATCGCCGGGCACGAGACGACCCTCAACCTCATCACCAACGCCGTCCGCGCGCTGTGCGGCCACCGCGACCAGCTGGAGAGCGTGCGCAACGGCAGGGCCGACTGGTCGGACGTGGTCGAGGAGACGCTGCGCTGGGACGCCCCCGTCAGCTACTTCCCCTTCCGCTACCCGGTGCGCGACCTCACCCTGGACGGGACGGTGATCCCGAAGGGCACACCCGTGCTGGCCGGTTACTCGGCCGCCGGGCGCGACAAGGACGCCCACGGCCCGGACGCCGACCGCTTCGACGTGACCCGGCCCGCCCGTCCCGGCACCGCCCGCCACCTCTCCCTCGGGCACGGCGCCCACTACTGCCTGGGCGCCCCGCTCGCGCGACTGGAGACCACCATCGCCCTGGAGCGGCTGTTCACCCGCTTCCCCGACCTCGACCTCGCCGTCCCCGAGGCGGAACTGACGCGCCACTCCAGCTTCGTGGGCAACAGCGTGCGGACCCTGCCGGTACGGCCGGGAGTTTCCGGGCTCTGACCTGCGGCTGCCGCGCCAGAGGTGGGAATCTCACTTCCGGCGCACTGGATGTGTCGATTCGGCGCCGGCCCGTTCGTCGGTGAACGTCAGGACCCAGTGAGCTCCGGGAGGAACCATGAAGTACATGCTGCTGGTCTGCGGCGACGACACCGCCGACGCCTCGGGCATGGCGCCCGTCCAACCGTGGGTGGAGGAACTCGCGCAGCGCGAGGTGCGGCTGCACGGCCACCGCCTCGCCGTGCCCGCCGACGCCGTCACCGTCCGCGTGCGCGATGGTGAAGTGCTGCGCACCGACGGGCCGTTCGCGGAGACGAAGGAGTACGTCGCCGGATACGACATCCTCGACTGCGACAGTCTGGAGGAGGCGGTCGCGGCGGCGGCGAAGCACCCCGTGGCGACCATCGGAGCCATGGAGGTGCGCCCCTTCTGGGGCGACGAGGGCGAGGACGCCGAGAAGCAGATCCGCCACCTCGACAAGGAACTCACCCTCGCCCTGCGCGAGCGGAACATCGAACGTCACCTGGCCTGCTACACGCCCGACGCCGAGGTGGTGCACGCGATGAGCGGGCTGGAGGAAGGCATCGACGCCCTGCGCAAGGCCCAGGAGCGGTTCTTCGCCACCGTCACCGGGCCCGTGGAGCGCGAGGTGCTGGAATTCCGCCTCCGGGTCGACGAGAGCGTCGCCTTCAGCCATGGCGTCGTACGGATCCGCGCGACGCTCACCACCGGTGAGCCGCTCACCGGCGTGGCACGGGTGACCACCGGCTACCGCGCCGTCGCCGACCGGTGGCTCATCGACCACGAGCACGCGTCGGTCCCCGCCGACCTCGGCATCAGGGGATCGGCGTCATGAAGTACGTCCTGTTCCTCTGCACCTCCGTCGGCGGTGAGGAACCCGGCCCCGACGCGATCGTCGACGACGCCCGCCTCACCGCGTACGCCGACCAGGTGCCCGGCCTCGACCTGGGCCGGGGCGGAACGCGTCTGCGGCCCTCCACCGACGCCACCACCGTGCGCGTCGAGAGCGGTGAAGTGCTGCTCAGTGACGGGCCGTTCGCGCAGGCCGAGGAGTACATCGCCGGAATCGACATCGTCGAGGTCGCCGACCTCGACGAGGCCCTCGCCCTCGCCTCCCGCCACCCCGCCGCCCTCGACGGCGGCTCGGTGGAGGTACGGCCGGTCTGGGAGTGAACGAGAACCCGGCGGCGAACGACGTCGAGGACGCGGTCGCCGCCGCCTTCCGCGCGGAGTGGGGCCAGGTCGTCGCCACCCTGATCAGGGTGACCGGCGACTGGGACCTCGCCGAGGAGTGCGCGCAGGACGCCTTCACCCAGGCACTGGACCGGTGGCGGCGCGACGGCGTCCCGCACCGCCCCGGCGCCTGGCTGACCACGACGGCGAAGAACCGCGCCCTCGACGTGCTGCGCCGGCAGGCGGTGGGGGCCCAGAAGCTGCGGGAGGTGGCCGTGCAGGCGCGCCACGAGGGGCCCCACGACCCGGAGTTCGAGGACGACGACGGGCTGCACGACGACCGGCTGCGGCTGATCTTCACCTGCTGTCACCCGGCACTGCCCATCGAGGCCCGGGTGGCACTGACGCTGCGCACCCTCGCGGGCCTGACCACGCCCGAGATCGCCCGCGCCTTCCTTGTCCCCGAGGCGACGATGGCGCAGCGGCTGGTGCGCGCCAAGCGGAAGATCCGCAACGCCGGCATTCCCTACCGCGTGCCGCCCCCGCATCTGCTGCCCGAACGCACCACGGGCGTCCTCGGTGTCGTCTACCTCCTCTTCAACGAGGGGTACGCCGCCACGTCCGGCGTCGATCTGGTGCGCAGGAACCTGTGTGCGGAGGCCATCCGACTCGCCCGCGTCCTGGCCCACTTGATGCCGGACGAGCCCGAGGTACTGGGCCTGCTCGCGCTGCTCCTGCTGCACGACGCCCGCCGGGACACCCGCGTCGACGCGGCGGGGGAGCTGGTGACCCTGGAGGACCAGGACCGTACGGCCTGGGACCGGCCCGCCATCGACGAGGGCGCCGCTCTGCTGGAGACCGTGCTGCGCCGCGGCCGCCCCGGTCCCTACCAGATCCAGGCCGCCATCGCCGCCTGCCACACCACCGCTGCCACGGCCGCGGACACGGACTGGGCCGACATCGCCGCGCTTTACGGCGAGCTGGCCCGCTTCGTGCCGTCCGCCGTGGTGCGGCTGAACCGCGCGGTCGCGATCGGTATGTCCGAGGGCCCTGCCGCGGGGCTCGCCCTGGTGTCGGAACTGGAGCAGGAGGGCGACCTGGCCGGTTACCACCTGCTGTCCGCCACCCGCGCCGACCTGCTGCGCCGGATGGGACGCCCGGCGGAGGCGGCCGAGGCGTACGGCCGGGCGCTGGAGCTCGTGGAGAACGAAGCGGAGCGCGACTTCCTCGAAAAGCGGCTCGCGGAGTGTCGATCGGCGTAGGACCCGTTCGTCGGTGGGGTGCAAGACCCCCTACGACACAGGAGCACCCCATGACCATGAACATCACCGTCGCTGTCCTCGCCCGGCCTGCCAAGCGGGCCGCCGCCCTTTTCGCTCCGCGCACTCCGCGTCGCCCACAGCGCCCGAGCAGCACACCCCCGCCGGCCTCTGCGAGCACGCCCGACGTCTGGCTCGCCGGCCTCCGGCTGGGCGGCTGAGCCGTGCCCGGCTACGCGAGCAGGCGCCGGTGGCGCATACCGGGCCGTCCGACGAGGGTGATCTCCTCCACCGCGGTGAATCCGTTCCGTTCGAGGACCGTCCTGGACGCGGCGTTGTCGAGGGTGGTGACCGCGATGAGTGAGGAGAGCCGGTACGCCGAGGGGGCCAGGCGGCACACCTCGGCGACCGCGGCCGTCGCCGTGCCCCGGCCTGCGGCGCGCTCTGCGATCCGGTAGCCGAGTTCGGCGGCGCCGTCCGCGACGTCCACGAGATTCACGCGGCCGACCAGGTTCCCCTGCTCGTCCACGGCGACATGGAAATGGCAGACACCCGCGTCCTGTTCGGCGAGCAGTGCGCGGTGGCGCGCGGGGAACTCGGCGAAGTACGCGTCCCCGCGGTCCGACACCGACCGTGCGAAGTAGTCCCGGTTCTCCCGCTCGAAGGCGAGCAGAGCCGGCGCGTGGTCGGTCCGGAGCCTCTCCAGCGTCAACATGGCGGACAGAGTACGGATCCGTGACGGGGCTCCGCACCAGGATTGAGCAGCGCCCGACGGCTGCAGCCGTGCACCGGTGCTCTCACCGCCCTGCGCTGCCCTAAGCTGACGACGATGTTCACCCCGCAAGGTCCCACACTCCGCGAACTGGCGGTCCAGGCCCTCTCGTCCGTCGAGCGCGGTTACGACCTGTTGGCCCCCAAGTTCGACCACACCCCCTTCCGCACACCGGAGTCGATCCTCGACGCGGTGGGACGGGCCCTCGCCCGGATGGGCCCCTTCGAGAACGGGCTCGACCTGTGCTGCGGCACCGGAGCGGGCATGGACGTGCTGGAAAGGCTGTGTCGGCAGAGCGTCACCGGGGTCGACGTCAGCGCTGGGATGCTGACCGTGGGCCGGGAGCGGGTCCGGGGTGACGGGGAACCGCGTGTCGACTGGGTGCGCGGTGACGCCCGTGCGCTGCCCTTCGGGCCCGCCTTCGACCTCGTCGTGAGCTTCGGCGCGTTCGGGCACTTCCTGCCGCGCGAGCTGCCGAACCTGTTCGCGCAGGTCCACTCGGTGCTGCGGCCGGGCGGTCGCTTCGCGTTTCCGATGCCGGCACCGGCCCGCCCCAGCTCGCCCTGGTACTGGGCGCTGTTGGGCTTCGACACGGCCATGCGGGTGCGCAACGCGCTCTGGCGTCCGCCGTTCGTCATGTACTACCGGGGCTTCCGGCTCGGCGACGTACAGCGCGAGCTGGCGTGGGCCGGATTCGACGTACAGCTCCTGACGCTCCCCGAGTTCGGCCATCGGTCCGACGGCAGTCCGCGGTGCCGGATGGTCGTGGCCACCCGTGCGGACGGTCCGCGCCCGGGCTGAGACCGGTACACCCGACGGACATCAGGGAGACCGGAGCCGAACAGGTCCCCGGTAGCCCAGCTGCCGATGAGGACGATCAGCCCGGAGACGGATGACAACGCGCCGACGTAGAGGCCGAGGCGTCCGTCCGGGGCGAGGTCGGGCACCCAGGCACGGGTGGCCGGGGTGACCAGCATCTGGCCGAGGGTGAGCAGGACGACGAACCCCGCGGCCGGCAGCAGCCCAGCAGTTCCCGTCCAGTGGGCCGGGCGCACGGCCACCACTCCGAAGCCGGCCGCGATGAGCAGCAGTCCGGCGGCCATGGAACGGCGCAGGTCGAGCCGCTCGGCCGCCCAGCGCGTGACGGGCGGTTGGGCGCCCACGACCAGCAGGGACGAGAGGGCGAACAGCCCGGACAGGGGCGTCTGGGAGCCGGTCGGCCAGCGGCGACCAGGCGACGGCAGCCACGGCCAACGCGGGGGTCCACGGCCCGCTGCCCGCGACGCCGGTGACAAGAAGCCCGGCCAGGACGGGTGGTACGGCCGTGAACGTGTCCACTGCCAAACCGGACAGGCGGGGGGATGGACCCAACAGCACTCCGGCCGTCAAAGCCGCCGCGCTCACCGCCAGAGCGACGCCCAGGGTGTGCAGCCCGCCGTGCGCGACGCGGCCGACGGCGGGGGGTTCGCATGGTGTTCTTGTTCGTCCCTCTGGGTGTGTCGGTGTCGATCGGGGAGATGAGGTCAGCGCAGGGGGATCTCGAAGTGGAGGATCCGTTGGCCGCCGCCGGGCTGCTCGTCGTGCACCAGCTTGCCCAGGGACCGCCACAGGGCCTCGGCCCCCGGTGACGCCGGGTCCGTGTGCAGATAGGCCGACCGGTAGCCGCCGTCCGCTCTGGCGAACCCGATCAGCTCGCCGACCAGCCGCCGCGCGAGCCCGCGCCGCCGGTGCTCGGGATGCACGTACACCCGCCGTAGCTGAGCGGTCTCGCCCGAGGGGTAACGCTCGGCCAGCCACCGGGGGTTGGGCGGATGCGCCGGTCCGCGCGCGTCCAGCGCGGCCGTGGCGGCCACCGTCCCGTCCCGCTCGTGGACCGCCACCAGCAGCGTGTGCCGGGGAGGGACGAGGTAGAAGCGCTCGGGCTCGATGATGTCGCCGTGCCACCGGGGCACGTACCCGGTTCCGAAGTCCCGGTAGACGGTGTCGAGCATCACGGCCCGTGCCGCGTCGAGGTCTTCCGGGGCCGCCACCCTGATGCGATATTCAACCACCTGCGAATCATATGCAATAAGGAAACGGCGAGAGTGACCAGGGACGTGGCGGCGGAGGTGTCCCGGGCGCCGGGCGACCCGTATGCGCGCCGCGACTGTGCGCCGCCGCCACGTGTGGTCGTTCGCGTGGCAGTGCCGTCAGGAGGACTTGGTGCCGGTCCGGCGTCGTACGGCCAGGATCGGCAGACCGCCGAGCGTCGCGGTGACGGCCGCGGCACCGGCGACGAGCGTGGTGCCGTCGGATCCGGTGCTCGCCAGGTGGCCGTCGGCGAGGACGCCGGTGGAGCCGCCGACCGACGAGCCCGCCGACGTCGAACCCGTGGTCGCGGAGCCCGTCGTTCCGGTGCCGCCGGCGGCCTGACCCTGCGGGTGATTGCCTTCGTCGCCACTGCCGGAGCCGCCGTCGCCCGAGTCGCCGCTGCCGGTGGAGCTCTGCGAAGGGCTCGGGCTGGGCTCGGCGTTGCCGCCGGGCACGTCGATGCTGAGATGAGCGGTGTCGTTGGCGGGGTTCTTGTCGAAGGCCGGGTCGATGCCGTACACGGAGGTGGCCCGCACTTCGCCTTCGGTGTCCCGCGCGGTGTCCTTGACGTCCAGTACGAAGGCGTAGGTGAGGGACTGGCCGACCTCAAGGGTGAGGTCGGAGGGCCAGCAGACGTACTGGGGCTTGCCCGGGGCGGACGGTCCGCTCGGGCCGTCGATGTTGAAGGGCGCGCATTCCTTGGGCACCTCGACGGCGACCGTGCCGGGCGGAATCGTCACCATGAGTGCCACGGGATCGTCGCTCTCCTGGTTCTGGATCCAGCCGGGGCCGTCGTTGCGCAGTGTCGCCTTCACCGTCACGGTGTGGCCCGGACGCGCCTTCGCCCGGTCGCCGGTGGCGGCGAGGTCGGCCGTGCTGTCCGCGGTCAGGGTCAGACGCCGGTAGCTGTCCGTGTATCCCTCGCCCGGGGCCTCGCCGGTGCGTCCGGTGCCGTACTCCACGGATTCCATCAGCGCCTTGGGCAGGGCCTTGAACCGTACGGGTGTGGTGACCGAGGCGCCGGGCGGGATGACGGTGTCGAGTTCGCAGAGTGCCTGGCGGACCTGGTCCTCGACGGTCGAGTAGGTGCAGCCCTTGACCGGTTCGGGGAAGTCGAGCCCTCGGGTCAGCCGTATCCGGAACGCGACACCGTCCGCGGCCACGGTGCCGTTGTTGGTGAGGGTGACGGACTCGTCGTAGACCTCGCCGGGCTTGGGCGTGGCGCGCGGCAGCGTCGAGATCACCAGGTCGGGGCCGGCCTCCTCGGCATGCGCCACCGGAGCGGCGAGTGCGGGAACGGCGGCGGCGATCGCGAATGCGGCCACGATGGCTGCCGGGGGACGGAGGCGCTGGCGCACGATGATTCTCCTCGTGGGGGTGGGCAGGCGGCGGCCGGGCAGCGTTGGCCGTCCGGTCATGTTCTGGACACCCCGAAGGCCCCGAGGGTTGTAGTGATCCGGATGTCGGGCGCCGACGGTTCACGGACCGCCTGGCCGAGCGGGCCATTTGGGCCCGCTCGGCGCGGTGTACCTTGCCGAGTCGCTGGACGTCCCGGTGTCAGCCGGCCGCCGGAAGGGTGAACTCGTAGACCAGGGTGTCCTGTTGGGCGTCCACCAGCAGATCGGTGATCTCCAGGGGCCGGTCGTACTGGTCGTGCACGCGCCGGGTGACCCGGACGGACGGCGGGAGCTGCTGGATGGAGTCGCGGTGGTGCAGCGTGAGCCCGGCCTTGCGCATCCAGTCGTAGGCCCTGCGCAGCTGCGCCGAGGCCGAGCCGTCCGCACGGTCGCGGTAGCGGGCCAGTTCCTCGACCTCGCTGACCGCGACGGCGGAGAAGGATGTCACCGCCGTCCTGCGGCCGCTCCCGTCGGCCGCGGCGGATTCGTAGCGATGGACCAGCGTCGGCCGCCGTGGCGCCAGCCCCAGCGCCCGGGCGTGCTCGGGCGGGGGAGCCTCCCAGGTGACCGTCGTGCGGTGGACGGCGCACGGCTCGGTGGTGTGCGCGCCGACGGGGAAGTCCAGCGAGGGTATGTGCTCGGCGGTGGCGCCGGGCAGGGTCGCGTGGCTGCCGTGCCCGTCCGTGGAGACCAGGCCGCCGGCCCGCAGGACCTGCAGGGCCTGGCGTATCGTCTCCCGGCTGACGCCGAAGCGGGTGGCCAACTGCCGTTCCCCCGGCAGCCGTTCACCGGGCGCGACGGTCCCGTCCCGCAGTTCGTCGAGGAGTTGGGTGGCGATCCTCCAGTAGCGGGGTTCGTGGTCGGACAGTCGGGTGGTGCGGGCCATGTCCGCGCCTCCTGTGTGGTCACAATCCGAGCGGCTTCCTTGCGCGACCAGATCTAGCATTGGTCTAAACCACAAGGAAGGGTCGCTGGACGGTTCGGCCGGTTTCCGCCCGCGTCCACCACACCGTGCGCGTGCGCTCAGAGCGCGCTGTACAAGGCGTCGATCAGTGCCATCTTCCTTGGGTCGTCTGCGATGTGCGGGCCCATGCGGTTCATGACGTACCCCAGTGACACGTGCGCTTCCGGGTCCGCCAGACCGCACGAGCCGCCGAAACCGTCATGTCCGAAAGCCCTCGGGTTCGGCCCGTACGAACCGTTCGGTCCGCTCAGCCACAACCCCAGCCCGACCTCCGTCTCGTGTGCGAACCCGGCCCCCAGCACCAGGTCGCGGCAGGCGCCCTGGCCCTCGCGGACCCGCTCGGCCGCCTCCGGTGAGAGCACCTGGCGCCCGTCGTACGTGCCCCGCCCGGCGAAGACGCCGTACAGGGCGGCGACCGCACGCGCCGTGGCGTGGCCGTTCGCGGCCGGGATCTCCGCCGCCCGCCACCCGGGCGTGTTCGCCTCGGCGGCGCCGACGAGCGGATTGGCCAGGGCGGCGAGCGCCGCGGGCGCCAACTGGGCGAAGACCGCCGCCTGTTCGCTGGTCTCGGCGGCCGGCGGATGCACCAGTTCGGCCGCCCGGCCGGCCTCCTTCTCGGGCAGCCCGATGGTGAAGTCGATCCCGAGCGGACCGGTCACCTCCCGCTCCAGGAACGCGCCCGGCAGCAGACCCGACACGCGCCGCACCACCTCACCCACCAGGAAGCCGTACGTCAGCGCGTGATAGCCCGACCGCGTCCCCGGCTCCCACCAGGGCTCCTGCTCCGCCAGGCGCTTGACGGTCAGCTCCCAGTCGTACAACTGCGCCGCCGTGTGCGGCTCCCGCAGCCCGGCCAGGCCCGCGCGGTGCGACAGCAGATGCCGTACGAGGACCGACTCCTTGCCGGCCGCCGCGAACTCCGGCCAGTACGCGGCCACCGGCGCGTCGAAGTCGAGCAGCCCGCGGTCGGCCAGGATGTGTGCGCAGAGCGCTGTCGGCCCCTTCGACGTCGACCACACGTTGACCAGCGTCTCGCGCTGCCACGGCCGGGTGCGCGCCGCGTCGGCCCAGCCGCCCCACAGGTCGACCACGCTCTCGCCGTCGAGCGTGACGGTCACGGCCGCGCCCAGTTCCCCGCGTGCGCGGAAGTTCTCGGCGAACGCCGCACGGACCGCTTCGAAGCGCGGGTCGCAGTGGCCTTCAAGGTGTGGCGTGTGCTGGGACATGGGCCCTCCGTCGTCCGCCGGAAACCGGGATACCGGGACGCCGGTACGCGGACGGAGCGGCCCGGCCCCCCGAACGTACCGACTGGTCGGACTGGAAGGAAGGAGGGGGAAGCCACCAATCGTCGGCTCGGTCCGGCGCCACTCGCCGGTGCCACCGAAGGCCGGGATCCGGCCGGCCGGGGTCCCGTCGCGCATCCGTCATCCCGCCATCTGCCGGATGTCAGCCAACACCCCTACTCTGCTCCCCAGTTGACCACCGAGGTGCAGGAGGCAAGGGGACCATGCGGAGACAAGTGAGGGTGCTGACCCGTACCGGGACGGCCGTGGCGGCGGCAGGTGTGCTCGCGCTGGCAGCAGGACCGCAGGCGACGGCCGCGGCCCCAGCGGCGACCACCGCGGATCTCACGTACGCGTCCAGCACCTGGGTGGGCGTCCACAACGCATACGACAAGGCGAAGTACCCGTACTTCGCCGACGCGCTGGACTCCGGCGCCGGGATGCTCGAACTCGACGTGTGGACCAACGTGTTCGGCTCCTCCTGGCGCGTCTCGCACAGCAACCCGCTCGGCAACGACAACAACTGCGAGAACGCCGCGAGCGCCACGGAGCTGCGCACCAAGTCGCGCAACCGCGACCTCGGCGGCTGCCTCGCCGACATCAAGGCCTGGCACGACGCGCACCCGGGCCACCGCCCGATCCAGCTGAAGATCGAGATGAAGGACGGCTTCCAGTCCAACAACGGCCGCGGCCCGGCCCAGTTGGACGCGCTGCTCGCCGCCAAGCTCGGCGACGCCCTGCTGCGTCCCGCCGACGTCGTCGGCTCCCACACCGACCTCGACTCGGCCGTCCGCGCCGACGGCTGGCCCGCCCGCTCCGCCCTGGCGGGCAAGTTCGTCGTCGAGCTGATCCCCGGCACCGTCGAGGAGGGCAACCCCCTCGACACGCTCTGGACCGACCGCGAGTACGCCACCCATCTGCGCGACCTCGCCTCCGCCGGCCGGCTGCGCGAGGCGGCCGCCTTCCCCGCCGTGCACGGCGCGGCCACCGGCGACCCGCGCACCCGCTACACCGACACGACGATCCGCCCCTGGTTCGTGTTCTTCGACGGCGACGCCGCCACCTACGCGAACGGCACCATCGACACCGCCTGGTACGACGACCGCCACTACCTGGTCGTCATGACCGACGCCCACAACGTCCCGCCGGCCATCGACGGCACCAACCCCACCCAGGCCCAGGCACTGGAGCGCGTCACCCTGCTGGCCACACAGCACGCCAGCGTGGTCTCCGCGGACTGGTACCCCCTGCCCGCCGTCCTCGCCACGGTCGCACCGCGCGGGACGGCGGGGTGAGGCACCTGCCTAGGTGAGGAACAGGGGGCCGGCGGGTTCCTGGTGGCCTGCGGCGGTGTGCCAGTAGTCGCGGGTCTCCACCGCCTGCCCGGCCGCGTCGAAGCGCACGAAGACGCAGCCCGCGAGCGTCACGGGTTCCCCGTCCTCCTCGGCGAGGACGCGGAACTCGGCGACCGCGAGCCCGTCCCGGCCGACGACGGGCTCGGAGAACCGGACGTCGACCGTGCGCTCGGACGCGAACGACCAGCGCACGTAGGCCGCGAGTTCGTCGCGGCCTACGTGCGGCTCGCGGAACGGCATCGAGCGGTGCACGCACTGCGGGGCGTACAGCTCCAGGATCGCGTCCACGTCGTGGGCGGCCCAGGCTCGTTCCCACACGCGGACGAAGCGGTGCGCCGCTCCAGCCGTGTCCATGACGCTCGCTCCTCGCAGGTCGCGGGTCAGAGGTGCCGGGGGAGCCAGCGCAGCTTCGCCGCCTCCTGGAAGGGACCGCCGCCCTCGTGGTCGTTGAAGTCGTACACCTCGATCGTCTTGTTGTCGTCGGCCCAGTTGTTGAAGGCCGCGAAGACCGTCGACGGCGGGCAGGTCACGTCCTCCAGGGCCACCGAGAACAGCGCGGGCGCCCGGCCGCGCGACGCGAAGTGCACGGCGTCGAAGTAGGACAGCGTGCGCAGGACGCGCTCGGTGCGGCCGCGGTGGGTCTTGAGGTAGTTGCCGATCTCCCGGTAGGGGTCGCGGTCGGTGATCGTCGTCGCGCGCGGGAAGTCGCACAGGAACGGCACGTCCGGCGCGACCGCGGCCAGGTCGGGGACCAGACCGCCGACCGCGATCGAGATGCCCCCGCCCTGGCTGGCGCCGACAACCGCGGTGCGGGCCGCGTCGGTCAACGGGTGCGAACGGGCCGCCTCCACGGCGCGTACGGCGTCGGTGTACACCCGTCGGTAGTAGTAGTTCTCGGGGGCGTCGATGCCGCGCGTCATGAAGCCGGGGTAGGCGGGGGCGCCGCCGACCGGGTCCGCGGTGTCGCCGCCACCGCCCCAGGCGCTGCCCTGGCCGCGGGTGTCCATCACGAAGTGCGCGAAGCCCGCCGCCGCCCACAGCAGATGGGTGTGGGGAAGGCCGCGGCCGCCGCCGTAGCCGAGGAACTCGACGACCGCGGGCAGCGGCGCGTTCGCCCAGGCCGGGAGCGTCAGCCAGCCCTTGACCGGGTGCCCGCCGAAGCCCGCGAAGGTCACGTCGAACACCTTGACTGTCTTCAGGTGCGTCTCGACCGGTTCGAAGCGGGCGTCCAGATCGTGCTCGCGGGTCTCCTGCAAGGTCTTCGCCCAGAAGGCGTCGAAGTCCTCCGGCTCGGCGGACGCGCTGCGGTAGCTGCGGAGTTCGTCGAGCGGCAGGTCGAACAAGGCCATGAATGACCACCTTTGACGTCAGGAGTGCGGATGATCACACCGTACGTGGGCCCACCGGGAGGCCGCCAGGCCTTCTCCCCGCGACTGGCCCCGGGCACGTGGAGGAGGCGGGGCTCAGCCTTCCTTCGGGTGCGGGACCACGGTCACGTCGAGGGTGAAGGCGACGCGCGCCGCGCCCGCCACGTCCGGCGCCTTCGCCATGGCGGTGACCTTGGCCGCACCGGCCCGGGTGCCCGCGCACCGCACTTCGGCGCGGGCGGTGCCGTCCGGGCCGACCTGCCATCCGGAGGGCAGGACGAACACCGGGGCGGAGCTGTGCACGGCCGTCCACCGCTTGTCGTCGATGCGGGGCCGCAGGACGAGGGTCACCACTGTCCCCGGCCGGGCGCACAGCCGCTGTTCGACCGCGTCGCCGGGGGAGACGGTGACCTCCGTGTGCCCGGCGGCACAGGGTGCCGCCGAGGCGGACGGCGTGGGGGCCGAGACGGACGGGCTCGGCACGCTCGGGCTCGCGGGCCCGCTCGCGGACGAGGAGGCGGACGTCCTCGCCGACGCACCGGTCGACGGCCCCGGCGAGCGGTGCCCGGACGGACCTCCCGCCGGCCCGTCGCCCGTTGACGCACCACAGGCCGCCAGCACGACCACTCCGGCGGCGGCCCACCAGCCCGCGCTCCGCCGCATCCCAACACCTCCAGGGCCAGCCTGCTCCTACGGACAACAGCATGCCTCGACACCGTCGGGAAAGTCCGCGGACCGGATCCGGTCCCGCTCGGCCGGGCGTTTCAGGCCGGCCGCGACCACCCCACCCCGGCGGTCAGTTGAGATCGAGCAGCCCCCGGCGGACAGCCTCCGACACGGCGGCCGCCCGGTTCTCGACCTTCAGTTTCCGGTAGATGCGCACGAGGTGGGTCTTGACGGTCGCCTCGCTGAGGAACAGGGACTGGGCGATGGCCCGGTTGCTGAGCCCCTCCGCCATCAGCCCGACGACCTCGACCTCGCGTGCGGTCAGGTCTTGATCGGGGCTGACCACTTGGCCGACCAGCTCGCCGACGACCTCCGGCGCGAGGGCCAGGGCGCCGGTGGCCGCGCCGCGGACCGCCCGGAAGAGCTCCTCGGGCGGGCCGGCCTTGAGGACGTAGCCGCGGGCGCCCGCCTCCAGCGCGCGCACGATGTCGCCGCGGCCGGAGTAGCTGGTCAGCATCAACACCCGTACGCCCGGGGCCTCGACAGCCAGTCGACGGACCGCCTCGACGCCGTCGATCCCGCTGCCCGGCCCGGCGAACCGCAGGTCCATCAGAACGACGTCCGGCGTCGCGGAGACGGCGAGGCGGACGGCCTCCTCGCCGCTGGCCGCCTCCGCGAGCACAGCGAGGTCCGGCTCGCCTTCGAGCAGGGCCCGCAGTCCGGCCCGTACGACGGCGTGGTCGTCGGCGATCAGCAGCCGGACGGGCGGGGTGGTCATCCGGCTGCCACCGAGGTCAGGGCGGTGACGGGTTGAGCAGCCGGGTGGGCGGGCACGACGGCCCGCACCCGGGTGCCGCGGCCCGGCGCGCTGGTCACCCGCAGATCGCCGCCGCAGTCCAGCAGCCGGGCCCGGGCCGCGGGGAGGCCGAAACCGCGGGTCGGCCGGGTGACCTCGCGGTCCCCGGCGGGATCGAAACCCGCGCCGTCGTCGCGCACGTCGAGTTCGACGCGGTCCGCATGGTGGTGGAGCGTGACCAGCACGTTGGCCGCGTGCGCATGTTCCCGTACGTTCGCCAAGGTGCCCTGCGCTACCCGGAACACGGTGGTGGCGGCCTGTTCGTCCAGGGCGGGCAGAAGGTCTCCCGTCGATTCGAACCTCACCCGCGCCGCGGTCCCGTCCCGCCCTGCCTGGGCGCACAGCAGTCGCAGCGACCCTTCGAGCCCGGATTCGGCGACGGCCGAGGGAGTGAGGTCGTCGATGATCCGGCGGGTCTCGGTGAGATGGGCGTCCAGACCATCGGCGACCGCACGGACCCGGGTGCGTGCCACGCCCGGCCGCTGCTCCCAGTCCCGCTCGGCCGCCTGGAGCAGCATCAGGCTCCCGGCGAGTTCCTGGGCGAGTGTGTCGTGCAGGTCCCGGGCGATCCGCGTGCGCTCCGCCAGCACTCCCGCCCGGCGCTGCTGGTCCGCCAGGACATCGCGCGTCCGGTGCAACCGCTCCAGGAGCAGCCGACGTTCCGTGGCGTCCCGCTGCTGCGCTCGGTAGAGGGCGACGGTGCCCCAGACGGCCGCCACCGGGATCAGCGCCATCTCGGGGTCGAACCCGCCGGTGGCCACGACGAGTTGGCTGCCCAGTACAACGGTGATCGCGGCCACCGCCACGACGGCTGTACGACGTCCGAGCGCGCGCAGCGCCGCGCACGCCAGCGGAACGGCGCACCAGGCATACGCGGAGGTCAGCGGTGCCGGGACGAGCAGGACGAGGATCGCCCAGAGCAGCAGCAACGTCAGGGCCCAGGCGGACCGGCCGCGGGGACCGAGCCGGTCCCACACCGCCAGGCCGCCCGCGTACACCATCGCCAGCAGGCCGCTGACGATGACCATGTCCCAGCACAGTGCGCTGCGCAGGGCGGTGAGCCGCACGACGGCGGCACCGACGACCACGAAGAACACGAGGTGCGAGACGTGTTCCAGGGTGATCCGGATGCCGCGAACCGGCGGCGGTTCGTGGGTACGAGCGCGGTCGGGCACGGCAGATTCCCCTGGACGGACTGATCCACTCGGACAGGGCGTCCGAGTCTATCCGCGGCCTGTATGACCAAGGTGAAGAGCGGGACGGCCGCCCTGAACCGTTGGGTGGCGCGACG